>CANSAF010000003.1 GCA_947644645.1 uncultured Sporosarcina sp.
TTCAAACGAAAAATATTGTTCGGAATATTTTGTGTTTATTTATGCGACGCTAGTGTTTTATTATATATGATTAAGGTCATAATGCAACATAGATTATAAATTATAATGAAAAATAAATGCAACATAATTTACAGGAGATGATATTATGATGGAAGCTTTCCAGGAATATTTAAATTCAAGTGACCTAAGTGAAAATACCATCAAAGGATACACTCAATCCGTTAATGGATATATAAAATGGTTCGATGAATCAAAAGCTGTTTCATTCACTAAGTTGCACCGGGAAAATATGGGAGAATATATATCCTATCTTAAAACAATTGAAACGGTAGGACCTAAAACGATTAACACGAAATTAAGCGGTTTAGTAAAATTCAACGAGTTTTTAATTCATGACAAAAAACAATCGGATCTAGTTATTGAAAAAAATGATTTTGTTAAAGTTCAGCAGCAATATGCGTCCCTTGCAAAAGTTGAATTTCAGGATGCAGAAATGTTTCGTCAGTTAGTGTTGGACAGTGGAAAGGCAAGAAATTATGCAATCGTTACTGTTCTAGCCTATGGGGGATTACGCATTTCAGAAACACTCAATTTAAAAACAACCGATATTAACTTGGTGTCCCGTGAAATACTTATTGTGGACGGGAAGGGCGATAAATCAAGAACAGTCTTTATGGGGGAGAAAGTGAAGATTGCCTTACAGTCATGGCTGCGGGAAAGAAAGGAGAAAGGAATAGATTGCGAATTTCTTTTCCCGAGCAATCGAAACAGGAGGTTGGATCGTACTGTTGTAAATAGGTTGTTTAATACTTATTCAGCCAAGATTGGAAAAGATATTACTCCACATGATCTACGGCATTTTTTCTGTTCAAATGCGATTGAAAAAGGCATGAGTATTCATGAAGTGGCTAATCAAGCTGGACATTCAAATATTCATACGACGATGTTATATACGAACCCCACAAAAAAGGAAATGCTTGAGAAGATGAATCGACTTTAAAAATGAATCTAACTTATAATTGAAGAGGTTCTATGCGACAATAAGTGTAACACAGGGGGATTATGACCCTGCAATCTCCGTGTGGGTGATTGTAGGGTTGTTTTTATTTAATGAAAAATAACGCCAAAAGTGACAACCCCCCTTCGAATAAAATTGTTTCTTTGCTAGTGAAAATTGATTTTGAAACTCATCCTGGCGTAATCAATTTTACATAAGAATTCAAACATGAAATTTGCAGTTGTGTTAACACTCGTAGCAGTAGGAATATTGGTGGCAGCGGTTATATTAAGCAATAACCAAGAAACTTCCGAATTAAAACAGGCGATGTTAACTTGACATTTTTCCTTAATAATATTAATCTAGAAATACAAATTACTCAAATAATCATTTGAATGATGAAACAATAAAAGATAATAATAATATAAATTTGAGGTGACAATTTTGTACTGGATTACTCTTATTACACTAGCATTTGACCAACTTGCTAAATATATGACTAGGAACTTTATGGAATACGGTGAAACTATTCCTATTATCAATAACTTTTTCCATCTTACGTCCCATCGTAATACAGGAGCTGCGTGGGGAATTTTTTCGGGGCAAAAATTCTTTCTAATTAGTATAGCTTTTATTGCGATTATTGCCATTATCTTATATTCCCGAAAAGTTACGGATAAACTAACACGTATAGCCCTTGGTTTTTTCATGGGAGGTGCGGCTGGTAACGTAACAGACAGATTAATCTTCGGAGAAGTCACGGATATGTTTGATATTCGATTTATAAATTACCCTATTTTTAACACAGCAGATGTCTTCCTTATTAGTGGGGCTATCTTATTACTAATAAGTACTTATAGAGAATCAAAAACTGAGAAAATTAATCCTATCATTTAAGAATAAGTCTTTATTTAAATCAGTAGTTAATACTTCCCTAAAGAGTTTCGGACTACCGATATAATAAATTATCCCATTTACAATCCCTTTAATACCCTTACCTGTAATAGAAGAGAAATCCTCTACCAGCACATCAGAATATGAAATATTTTCTTCTTCTGCTTTTTTCATGATGGCTGAAGCAAGCGGATGCTGGGAACGATATTCTAATGCAGTAATGATCGCCAATAATTCTTTGTCATTCATTTCATTATTCAATACAGTAAAATCAGTTACAACTGGAACACCTTTTGTTAATGTACCTGTTTTATCAAATGCGATTGCCTTTAAGGCACCGATTTCTTCTAAATACACTCCGCCTTTAATAAGAACCCCTTTTTTCGCAGCATTCCCAATTGCTGAAACAATAGAAATTGGAGTCGATATGACCAACGCACAAGGACAACCAACAACAAGAACAGCTAATCCTTGATAAATCCATGTTTCCCAGCTGCCACCAAAGAGTAAAGGAGGGACTACAACAACTAATGCCGCAATGGCCATAATGATTGGCGTGTAATATTTCGCAAATTTATCGACAAATGCTTGCGCTGGAGCACGTTCTCCTTGTGCCTCCTCTACAAGATGAATAATTTTAGAAATTGTTGTATCTTCTACAAGTTTTGTTATTTTTACTTCGAGTAATCCTTCTTCGTTTAAAGTACCTGCAAATACTTCATCATTAACTGTTTTCCCGACAGGGACTGATTCGCCTGTAATCGCTGCCTGGTTGACAGCAGAATAGCCATTTACGACTACACCATCCATCGCAATCTTTTCACCAGGCTTTACAATCATGATATCCCCAACAGCAATATCATCGACATGAATCATTATTTCTTGCTCATTACGTCTAACGAGTGCTTCTTTAGGGGCAATCCCCATTAGAGAACGAATCGAATTTCTTGCTCGATCCATGGAGAATCGTTCAAGCTCTTCGCTGAGAGCAAAGAGAATGACAACAAGAGCAACTTCACCCCATTCACCGATAATGGCTCCACCTATAATAGCTACTGTCATAAGGGTTTTTATGTCAAATTCATCCTTCAACACGGTATACGTTTTGTTTTCTTTAACCTACGTTTTTAGTTATTCAACGCTTTTCAAAGACCCTATCATATCGATCTTTTTAACTTTTCGCTTTAAGCTTAAATTTATTAGAAATGTGAATACATATATGAATATGATGGATAGAACAATGCTCCAATAATTCATAGTTGCTGGAAGAGCCATGTCTCTAGATACTAACGCTGTAGATAAACTTTAAAACTTGGCAATGCACCAACAACTTCAACAACTATAAAAAGGTCTCTTTTATAATTGGATTTGTCAATTCAAAGAAGAAATGAAACTAAAGCATTGAATGTACCATTTTCAAACATTATATAAACTCCTAACCCAATGAATATAATTGGTACAATCCAACGTTCATATTTTTCAATTTTTTCCGCTATAAAATTCATGTGGGCTAAACGATAGCCGACATAGAGTAAAACGCCAATCATAATTAAAATGACAATAATAGAAACAAGGATTTCAGTCGCATTTAACGTTGTGAAATACGGTACATAAATGGAAAAGTCATCCGCACTGGAAGCAAATACGATAAATATGACTGACATCCATAACTGATTAAACCTACCTGAGGAAAATATGGACAAAATTTCGCCTTCATCTTCATCCTCTTCTCCTTTAATCCATATTTTAATACCTAAGTAAAGTGGTAAAAGTCCAAGTAGTCCTATAACCCATTGTTGGGGAACTAAGTTCGAAACTCCTAGAGCAACTAAAAGACTTGCTCCCAAAACAATTACCGTTCCAACATACTTTCCTATCCAAATATGTTTTTCCTGTCCTTTTTTTATTTGCGAAAACAAAAGAATTAATATAACGAGATAATCAATTCCTGTTGCTACATATACTGCAGCAGCTGTAAGTATCGTTGCAATCATTTTTCCATCTCCAATTTTTTTTGGGATAAAGGTTTTTCTTCATATTAAAAAAACCTTAAATTACACTCTTATATAGATATATTAAAAAAATTGTTGGCAGGCGTGATTTTAATATTCTAGACGAATCCAATGCTCTAACTTGTTCGAATTATATCAAACAGCTTATGGCTTAAAAGCTTTATATGACCTTAGTGTGCCCGTGATAGTTGAAAATTGTCCAGTTTCTTCAATTAAAACAAATCCAGTTTCTTTTAATAGGCTAGGGATAATCCCTTTAACGTGATTTGAAGTTGTTTCAAACCCATCTAAAAATTGAATGGGAAAAAATGCAACACGCATTAACCAATTTTGTGGTTTTTCAAAATCAATAATATGGAATTGGCCACCAGTTTTGAGCGTCCGATAAATTTCTTCAAATGTTTTCTTTTTCATTTCCAGAGTTAAATGATGAATAAATAAACTTGTAAATATGTGATGAAATTTATTATTGGAAAAGGGAAGTTTATCAGAAAATCCTTCCTCGAAGGTGATATTATTAGCTAGAGTTTCTTTAATTTTCTCCTTAGCAATTGATAATATTTCAGGATCAGCATCAACCCCAATTACTTGTACACCAGGTTGTGATTGCTGTATTAAAAGTGCCAGCGTACCTGTACCGCAAGCTAAATCCATTATCGTTTCCTTCGGTTGGAGGTTTGCTTGCTTAACCAAATGCGTTTTAAACTTTTTTTCTTGCATTCCCCATTGAATTAACGGATCATAAAATCGAGTCATCCAATGGTATTTTAGTGCAGGGATATAATCATCTTTCTTTTTTTTATCCATTAAACATGCATCCCTTCATTTATTATTTCTTATGATGATTTAATATTGGTTACTATAAATGCCCCAATTGCAGATATAACGATTAAAGCCATTTTTATCAACTCCACTAGGATTTCATTAAAATATTAGTACATACGTTTGAATATTATTAATTGGTTACCGAATATATTAAATCTAAAACAAATTCCCTATATAGATTGAACTTATGAATTTCCTATAACCCCGTTGATGTCCGTTCCGAGCGGACGCTTTCCGTGGGGCAGTGCACTTCGCTCCCTGCGGGGTCTCACTTGTTCCGCTAGTGAGGTCACTGAAAAACCAAAATTCAGAAAATAAATCCACCACTTTGTTAATGCTTTTATTAATAAAGTGGCATGTAATCCCCACAAACAACGATAAAACTGTACAAAACATGGGATTGCATTTTTATTTTCTTGAAAAAAGTCACTTTTTCAGTGGCCTCCCGCTAATCCTATCGGAGTCGCCGCTCTCCAATCCAATCAACTAAGTGTCACATTCTTTAGTACAACATATATAATATCATTTTTAATATTGAACAAAATATTGCCTTTGATTAGTGTATATGAAAAAGTAACTGGTCCAATATCAAGTGAAGAGCAAAATACAGTAAAATTCCTACAAAAAAGAAGAGAATAATGGGTCTATCTTCAGTGGCACTTACAACAGGTAACAAATCAACCGTAGCTATGTATAGAAATATGCCTGATGTAATGGAAAGAGCTATAGCAAGGATACTGCTATCTAACGTGAAGAAATGTGCTAAAAACAAGGCGGCAATTGCACCCAATATCGTTGATATCCCTAATAAGAAAGATGCCCCAATTGCCTTCTTCTTGCTTTTCAAACTTGCAAATACAATTGAAGAAATTGTCAAACCATCCGGGATTTTATGTAGTAACACAGCAATCAATACAACAAATCCTATTTTTTCATCTATTTTGAAACTGACTACGATAGAAACCCCATCAAAAAACGTGTGAACCAACATGCCCACTAAAGCGCCAAGGGTCGTGCTTTGAGAATGAGAATGTTTATGGGTCTCTTCTCCGAAATGAAAATGGGGTGCAAGAAATTGTTGGAACAAAAAGATCAATACAAATCCAATAACAATATATACGGCACTGGATTCATGAATTTTTAATGCTTCTGGTATTAAATCCATAATAGCAACTGTGAAAAGTATTCCGGCGCTCAGAGCCATTAAGCCGTTTAAGCCTCTTCTGGACCATTTTTTTTTAAGAAAGATCACAAGGCCACCCAAGACATTAGCGAAAGCCGCAGTTAAGACGTAGAACAATATGTCCATTGATTCCCACTCCATTAAGTTAAAAATTCAACCTGCACTTTTCATAAGTACAGGTCCGCCTGCATTCACATTATTGCTTTTTATTCAACATGTGAATGGCATGTCCCATAACTCCTTCAGCTGCTTCCATTAACGTCTCTGGTAAAGTTGGATGAGCATGTATCGTAAGGCTAAGATCTTCTGTTGTTGCCCCTACTTCGATAGCAAAGACAGCTTCAGCAATGAGCGAAGATACTTCTGGTCCTACCATTTGAACGCCTAAGACCCTTTTCGTATTTTTTTCGGCCACAACCTTCACAAACCCATCAGCATCGGAAACAGACAAAGCTCTGCCGTTGGCTTGGAATGGAAAACGGCTGGAAACTGTTTCGTATCCCTTTTCCTTAGCTTCCTTCTCTGTTAACCCCGTATAAGCTACTTCAGGATCACTGAAAATAACAAAAGGCATGGCTTGAAAATCAATCACACTTTTAAGCCCGCTAATTACTTCTGCCGCTATCTTTCCTTCGTAACTGGCTTTATGGGCAAGGAGGTATCCACCAGCACAGTCCCCAATGGCATAAACGTGTTCAACATTTGTTTGACATTTGTCATTTATCTTAATAAATCCGCGTTGGTCTAACTTTACTCCGATATTTTCCAAGCCGACTTTTCCTGTGTTCGGCTTTCTTCCTATAGAAACTAAGCAATAATCACCTTTAATAATCTCTTCCTTTCCATTCACCTGAACATGAACGTTCACTTCATCACCTGTATTTTCTCCTCCTTGGACTAAAGCATTCGTTATAACTGTGATTCCAAGGTTCTTTAAATGACGTTTTACTACATTTATAAGCATAGGGTCCGTACCCGAAAGAATTGTATCTGATCCCTCAAGAATTGTTACTTTAGACCCGAATTTAGCGTAAGCAGTACCCAACTCCAAACCGATATAACCACCACCAACTACAACTAAATGCTTCGGTACTTCTTGTAGCATTAATGCCTCCGTTGAAGAGATGATTCTTTTTTTATCAAATGGCATACTTTTTAGTTCGAAGGGCAAAGACCCTATCGCAAGGATTAAATCTTTGTATGAATACACTTGTTCTTCGATACCCATTCTGATTTTTACGGTATGGGATTCAGTGAGATAAGCTTCTCCGCTTATGACCTCCACACCATTTCCTTTCAGCAAGGTCCGAACCCCATTTGTCAATTTATTCACTATACCGTCCTTCCACTTCACTACTTCCGGCATATCCACTTCAACTTCACCAGAAACCTTTATTCCCATTGTGTTGGCATGTTCTATGTGTTTCACTCGTTCAGAAGCACTAATAAGAGCCTTTGAAGGTATACACCCACGGTTAAGGCAAACCCCTCCTAATTCTGCTTTATCCACCAAAACCACTTTTTTCCCTAACTGGGCAGCACGTATGGCAGCTACATAACCCCCTGATCCTGCACCTATAACTAACAAATCTATATCCTTTTTTACTTCAACCGTCATTTTAGTTTCCTCCCTCGATCTTATAAAAAATGAAAAAATCATTTAATTAAGGATAAAATCGTTTTTTCTACATATCTATACCAATATGTAATATAAAAACTGATGTTTTACTTATACCCAATCTTTCTATTTTTAATTAGGCTAGAAGTCTAGAAGTTAGACTATTAATGAAATTCATTTTTTTAGAAAGGGGCTTTCCAATCTGTATGGAAAGCCCTTTTCCCTTTATTCTTTCACTCTCATTAGTCGCAAACCATTTAGCGCTACTAGGAGGGTTGCGCCCATATCGGAAAGGATGGCAATCCAGAGTGTTAACCAGCCTGGGATAACCAATAGTAAGGCAATAAATTTAATAGCAATTGCAAAAGTAATGTTAGCTTTGATGATATTCAGTGCTTTTCGACTAAGTTTCACAGTGAATGGAAGTTTTCTTAAATCGTCTCCCATTAGGGCAACGTCTGCCGTTTCAAGTGCTGTATCTGTACCTGCTCCACCCATTGCGATTCCAACTGTAGAAGCTGCTAATGCGGGAGCATCATTGACACCATCACCAACCATGGCTACGTTTCCGTACTCGGACCTTAATTGTTTTATATAGTCCAACTTGTCCTGAGGCATCAAATCGGCTCGGATATCAGATACCCCAACATGACTACCTATTGCATTCGCAGTACCTTGGTTATCACCTGTAAGCATAATTGTTTTTTTAATTCCAAGTTGATGTAACTTTTGAATAATTTCCTTACTTGATTCACGGACTTCATCAGCAACCGCAATAACTCCGAGTATTTCTTTTTCGGTTCCAATAATCATGGCTGTTTTACCTTGATTTTGAAGAGCCGTCACATTTTGCTCAAAGTCTTTATCGAAATCAGTTGTCAATAGTTCTTTAAAGAGTTTCGGGCTACCGATGTAATAAGTCATTCCGTTTACAATCCCTTTAATACCCTTACCTGTAATAGAAGAGAAATCCTCAACGAGCACATCAGAATATGAAATATTTTCTTCTTCTGCTTTCTTCATGATGGCTGAAGCAAGCGGATGCTGGGAACGATATTCTAATGCAGTAATGATCGCCAATAATTCTTTGTCATTCATTTCATTATTCAATACAGTAAAATCAGTTACAACTGGAACACCTTTTGTTAATGTACCTGTTTTATCAAATGCGATTGCCTTTAAGGCACCGATTTCTTCTAAATACACTCCGCCTTTAATAAGAACCCCTTTTTTCGCAGCATTCCCAATTGCTGAAACAATAGAAATTGGAGTCGATATGACCAACGCACAAGGACAACCAACAACAAGAACAGCTAATCCTTGATAAATCCATGTTTCCCAGCTGCCACCAAAGAGTAAAGGAGGGACTACAACAACTAATGCCGCAATGGCCATAATGATTGGCGTGTAATATTTCGCAAATTTATCGACAAATGCTTGCGCTGGAGCACGTTCTCCTTGTGCCTCCTCTACAAGATGAATAATTTTAGAAATTGTTGTATCTTCTACAAGTTTTGTTATTTTTACTTCGAGTAATCCTTCTTCGTTTAAAGTACCTGCAAATACTTCATCATTAACTGTTTTCCCGACAGGGACTGATTCGCCTGTAATCGCTGCCTGGTTGACAGCAGAATAGCCATTTACGACTACACCATCCATCGCAATCTTTTCACCAGGCTTTACAATCATGATATCCCCAACAGCAATATCATCGACATGAATCATTATTTCTTGCTCATTACGTCTAACGAGTGCTTCTTTAGGGGCAATCCCCATTAGAGAACGAATCGAATTTCTTGCTCGATCCATGGAGAATCGTTCAAGCTCTTCACTGAGAGCAAAGAGAATGACAACAAGAGCAACTTCTCCCCATTCACCAATAATGGCTCCACCTATAACAGCCACTGTCATAAGGGTTTTCATGTCAAATTCTAAGCGCAGTAAGTTTTGCAAACCTACCTTAAAAAGTGACAATCCACCTACCAACATTGATGCTAAAAACAATAGGGTTGTAAGAAGATTCTCTTCTCCATTTACAAAGTGAGAGAAAAAACCGAATGCAAGGAACGAAGTTGAATAAAGCAATGTACTATACTTTTTATAAAATGGAACTTTCTCTTCTTGCGTATCTTCAGTTACCCCTTGCGAAACATTGCGAGTAGACTTTTCAGGCGTTACTTTAAGATTCTCAAATGCACCGGCTTTTTCTAATTCTTCAATCGTTGCATGACCGTAAACATCAATTTTAGATGCACCAAAATTTACTTTTGCATTCTCAACTCCAGAAAGCTGTTTTACATTCTTCTCGAATTTACCCGCACAGCTTGCACATGTAAATCCTTCAACACGGTATACGCTTTTGTCCTCTTTAACTTCTCGCCTTGGTTTTTCAGGGTCAACTTTAAGATTTTCGAATGCACCAGCTTTTTCTAGTTCTTTAATCGTTGTATCTCCGTAAACAGATATTTTAGATGCACCAAAATTCACTTTTGCATCCTGCACTCCCGGAAGTTTTTTCACATTATTTTCAAACTTCCCTGCACAATTTGCGCATGTAAACCCTTGAACACGGTAAACATTTTTTTCAGCATCTAATTCTTTTGTTGTAGACAATTTTTAGAACCTCCTTCTGATATACACATGCAATCTGTATTAGTCATACGTAATTTTAATCCTAGTATCGTCGTACTCATTTGTACCAACCTTCTTTCGAATGTTCATGGGCAATATTTACTAATTGATGGACATGTTCGTCAACCAAAGAGTAGAAGACAAGCTTACCTTCTTTCTTGGAAGCGGTAATCCCCATATCACGTAAATAACGCAAATGGTGGGAAGCGTTTGCTGTGGATGTCTTTAATACATTGGCGACATCACAGACACACATTTTCTCTTCCAGTGTCAATGCATATGCAATCTTTAAGCGATTGCTATCTGCAAGGGCTTTAAACAGCAATTCGACACCGCTGATTTCGTCAATCCGATCACTGACACGGTTAACGACTGTTTCGTCATAACAATACGTCTCACATGAATCCTTTGTAGTAGATCCAATTTTTTCTTTGATTTTCCCCGTCATTTTTTCACCTCATTCAAATATTCATTTGACTGACTTTACTATATGCAACCGTTGAAAAATTGTCAATAAAAACGTTCAAATGGTTGTTTTAATGTTTGTGTTTTCCGTTAAAATGAAATCAGAGTTAACAACTGTTTCGTCATAACAATACGTCTCACATGAATCCGTTGTAGCAGAGTCAATTTTTTCTTTGATTTTTTTCGTCATTTTTTCACCTCATTCAAATGCTCATTTGATTGACTTTAGTATATGTAACCGATGAAAAATTGTCAATAATAATACTCAAATGGCTGTTTTAATGTGTGTGTGTTCTGTTAAAATGAAAACAGAATGAACGTTACTACTAACGCTTTTAGGAGGCTGGAAAAATGAAAAGAATAATAAGTGCAACACTGATTTTACTGTTCGCATTTTCATCTACTGTATCCGCACATACAGGTTTAACTAGTTCATCGCCAGCTGATGGGGAAGACATAACCGAAGACGTCTATGAAATTGTATTGGAATTTAATACAAAAATTGAAACGACAAGTTCAGTGAAAGTCTTTAACGAGAATAAAGAGGAAATCATCGTCAGTAATACCCAAGTGAGTGATAATGTGATGACAGGAGGTTTCGCATCGCCATTGGATAATGGTACATATACAGTGGAATGGAAGATTATTGGTGCGGATGGCCATCCGATACAAGGAACTTATTCATTCACGGTAAGTCAAGACACATTGGAAGATCCAGCAGTGCCTGAAGAAACCGAAGAAACCCCTACTACTCCACTGGAAGAATCAATAGAAAAACCTGTAGAGCAGGAAATTGAAGATTCATCGAAAATAGCGTCTAATGATGTACTCGTTGTAATCCTTGTTATTTTATTTACTATTGCCGGCAGCTTTTTCGGCTGGATCATAGGAAGAAGGCAAAGTAAATGATTTGGATTTATATTTCTGAAAGTTTGTTATATCTCTGTTTCTCGCTATTAATGGGCGCATTTATCATTCAATTTATTCCGGCACGACTGAAACCGGAAATACGTATTCCAAAACGTCTGATTCAACTCTCTGTGTTAGGAGTTGTGTTCTTTTCAGTTGCACCCGTGATTAGGTTGGTCATATTTCTATATGAAGACATCGGTTTGATGTTGACGATGCAAAACGTTCTCGGAGGGTTTGAAGTAGGGAAGGCTTGGAATGTCACTGTCATACTTGCAATTTTCTTTTACCTGTTTGTTTCGTTGTTCCCGGTATTGAAAAGCAAAGTCCTGTCTGGTATATCACTTGTTTTCACTTTCATTCTACTTTTGGCATTGGGATGGGCGAGCCACGCAGCATCCCTTACTGAATGGGGTGGCTTCGTTTCTCATTCATTACATTTTTTAGCCGTTACAGTGTGGGTTGGAATTCTCCTTATCGTAGGCTGGTGTTCAAAAAACCAAGAGAATTGGCTTTCTTATTTAAGGTGGTTTACCCCTTTGGCCATCGCGTGTTTTCTCACGATTACGGGAACTGGGTTATTTCTCATGACGTTGGTGATTGATGTAAATGAGTATGGGGACGCATGGATGCTACCCTATGGACAAGCCTTATTGGTGAAGCATCTGACCATCATCCCTGTTTTATTTTTCGCTTTCATAAATGGATTTTGGATTAGACGTAAATTGAAGCGACAAGAGCAAATTAACCCAATACCGTGGTTGAAGTTTGAAAGCATTCTACTATTTTTCACCTTTGTTTCGACAGCGGTTTTGGGACAACAGGAACCACCTCATAGTATTGAGACAACACTTGCTGGTAGTGGTCCCTCTGCTATGTTTGATTATTTTTATTCAGGGATCATTGAGCCAACAATGAGTTTGCAATTTGGATTAAATACAATAAATACATTATTTTTTATGGTAGCCCTCATTTTCATGTGGCTTATCATATACAGCTTCAGGAAAAAGGCGCCCGCAGTTGTTCCTTTTTTCTTGGGGATGTTCAGTGTCCTTTCGCTCTATTTTGGATTAATGGCTAGCATTCAATAATAAATATAAGAGAAGAGGTATTTGATGAAACAGAATAAGAATTCAAATATGAAATTTGCAGTTGTGTTAACACTCGTAGCGATAGGAATTTTGGTGGCGGTTGTTGTATTAAGCAATAAACAGGAATCTTTGCCAATAGAAATAAAACAAATCGATGTAACTGGACAGCCCTCAATTGGGGAGAAAGACGCTCCTGTAACGGTTGTTGAATTTGGAGACTTTAAATGTCCGTCATGTAAAGCGTGGGGGGAAATGATATATCCGAAATTAGTTGATGAGTATGTTGAAACAGGTAAAGTTAAATTTTCATTCGTGAACGTATTATTCCATGGAAACGAATCGACGTTAGCATCGATTGCTGCTGAATCCGTATATGAGCGGAGCCCGGGTATGTATTGGAACTTTCATCAAGCGATGTTTGATGCACAGCCAGTTGAAAATCATGATGGACCATGGATAACTCCCGAAAGAATTCTTGAAATTGCAAGTGGTTTTCCTGAGATTGATCAAACACTGTTAAAAGAAGACATGGAACAGGAAGCGACTATGGAGAGTGTTAAGATTGATGAAGATTTAGTAAGAGAAGCCGGTGTTTCAATGACTCCGACCATTGTGATAAATGGGAAAATGATGGAGGATCCTTTTGATTACGAAGCCATTAAGACGACAATAGAACAAGAGATTAAGGATGAAAAGTGATGGGGAGAATAAAAGAAAAATCAAAACCACAGGGATTCTTATTATATGTTGCATGGGTTGTCTCATTAGTTGCCATGTTCGGGAGCTTGTACTTCAGTGAAATTAAAGGGTATATTCCTTGTGAGTTATGTTGGTATCAGCGTATCCTCATGTACCCCTTAACATTGATCTTAGGGATTGGAACTTTCCAGAATGACAGTTCCGTTAAAAAGTTCGTGCTTCCGTTAGCACTTATTGGAGGAAGCATATCGCTCATGCATTATTTGGAGCAGAAGATACCGGGGTTTGGCGGAATCAAGCCATGTGTGAGTGGTGTACCTTGTAGTGCCCAATATATCAATTGGTTTGGATTTATTACGATACCATTTTTAGCGTTAGTGGCATTTGTGATTATTGCTTGCTGCATGTTTTTTATCAAATCAAAGAAACCAATTGAGTAAAGAACTGTATTAGAGAAGCCAAAGAAGCCGCGGTTGTCATTCCTTTGGCTTCTTTGCGTTGGAAAATACTTTTAGGGGAGAGAAACTTATGCGGTATGAGACTATTGTTATAGGGGCGGGACAAGCTGGATTGACGATGGGATATTATTTAAAACAAAACAAAAAACGTTTTTTAATTCTTGATAAAGGGCAGGCTTTGGGGGAAGTATGGAAAAATAGATACGATTCATTGAAGTTGTTTACACCTAGAATGTATAGTTCATTGCCTGGTCTTCCACTAGATGGTAAACAACAGGGGTTTCCGTCAAAGAATGAAATTGCGAATTATATAAAGCGCTATTCGGAAACATTTGCATTACCTGTTGAACTGAATACCGAGGTTCTGTCAGTAACAAAAGACGAAGAAGATTTTTGTGTAGAAACCACAAAAGGTATATTTTATACGACGAATGTTGTGGTTGCCACAGGACCATTTCAAAAGAAGTGGATTCCCGCATTTTCGAGTTCTCTAAGTGAAAATATCTTACAGCTACATTCATCTGAATATAGGAACTCTAGCCAGCTCCAGCAAGGAAATGTACTTGTTGTTGGAGGGGGCAATAGTGGTGCCCAAATTGCGGTTGAATTGTCGGAAGAAAAAGAAACGTATTTAGCTATTAGTAAAAAGCCAAGATATTTCCCATTAACGATAGGTGGAATGAGTGTATTTTGGTGGTTGGATAAATTGGGAATACTAAAAGTGACGAACACATCATTTATCGGGCGTTTGTTACGAAAAAAGGGCGACCCGATTTTCGGAAGTGACTTAAAAAATGCAGTAAAAGAATGGGCAATTACGTTAAAGGGGAGAGCTGTCAGTGGCGCGTATAACCAAGTCACATTTGAGGATTCAACTAGACTTGAGGTGAAAAATATAATATGGGCAACTGGATTCCAACAAGAGTATGAGTGGCTAAAAGTGGATGGTGTAATTGATCAGCGGAAAAAACTTATTCATAATAGAGGTATAAGTCCGATAGAAGGGCTCTATTTTTTAGGTTTACCATGGCAATCACGCAGGGGTTCCTCTTTGCTTCAGGGAGTAGGTTATGATGCCAAGTATATAATTGATCACATGAAGAACACAACTAAGTAAAGGGGACGCTTAAATGGAGAATCATCAACATAATCACTTTGCGGAAAAACGGGAAGGGAATAAACGGGGTCTCATCATTGCCTTATCTATTACAACAATCATTATGATTTTGGAGTTTTTTGGTGGGCTTTTCACAAATAGTTTAGCCCTGCTATCAGATAGTGGTCATATGCTTTCCGATGCAAGCTCAATGGCTTTAAGCCTTGTGGCAATTTGGTTCGCAAGTAGACCACCCTCCTCGAATAAAACATATGGTTATTATCGATTTGAAATTTTGGCTGCTTTATTTAATGGAGTAACGTTATTTGTGATTGCTGGTTTTATTGTCAAAGAAGCCATTCAACGTTTTAATGATCCACCAACAGTCGCAAGTGGAACGATGATTATCATTGCATTCATCGGGTTAGCGGCAAATCTTCTTAGTGCAGTAACTCTTCTTAAAAAAGCTGATGTAAAAGAAAATATCAACCTGAAAAGTGCGTATATACACATAATAGGCGACGCTCTAGGTTCTGTTGGTGCAATAGTGGCTGGTTTGCTCATGCTTCTGTTCGACTGGTACATTGCAGATCCAATCATTTCAGTTATTGTCGCTTTGTTAATTTTGAAAAGTGCATGGGGTGTGCTTAAACAGAGTATTCATATCTTAATGGAAGGTTCGCCAGTGATAATCAATAAAGAAGAAGTTTTAACAATATTAGAAAATATCGAAGGTGTGAAAAATGTTCATGATCTTCATATTTGGACAATCACTTCGGGCCTAGATACATTGAGCTGTCACATTCTAATTGAAGATAGGAAAGATGAACAAGAAGTTCTTCAACAGGCAATTAATCTAATACGCGACAATTACAAAATTGAACATACAACGATTCAAATTGAAAAGTCGAATCTTCAGCATCAGGAATTGAGTATATAATTAAAAACGAATATATTCAAAAGTACTCGGGGTTAGGATGCTAAGGTAAGCTTATTTAAATAAGTCTTTAACATAATTTCAAATCGAGAGCCATATAAACATAGAGACAAATGACTGGAGGATGGTTTTTTGACTCATATCTGGTTTATTGGCTTTTTATCAACATTTGCAGGAATAGGTGTGGGTGGAGTCATCGCAACACTGATAAATGGTTTTAAGAGAAGTATTGGTACAATCTACGCGGTATGTACTGGGTTAATCTTAGGCTTATTAAGTTTCGAAATCGTACCAGAAGCTATACAACTAGGTAACTGGGTTGTTTTTGCCCTAGGTTTCTTGGTTGGAGTTATTATATTCGAGCTTATCCATATGGGATTTCATAAGAATCCAGTAATTTCAAAAGGATCACGGAAACAACATAATTTAAGAATAGGATTATTCCTAGCTTTAATTATTTCTATTCACAATTTTCCTGTAGGAGTGGTTCTTGGAACCAGTGAACATTCTCAATTTAGCCTAGCCCTATTACAAGCGTTGATATTGCACAATATTCCCGAAGGTATGATATTATTTATGCCATTATTTATGGCTAGAATTAGATTTTACTTATTATTTCTTCTTTCTATTATCATTGCAGTACCCGTTGCAATAGGGGCTTTCATTGGTGAAATGATTGGTATGCAAAATCAACTATTATGGGCGTTCTTAATAAGTTTGACAGTCGGAACGATTTATATGGTTACGATAAAGGAAATCCTACCTGAATCAATTAGGCAATCATCCAATATATATAGCTTACTGGTCGCACTAATTGCTTTTTGTCTGGTAGGTGCGTATCTGATTTCTTCATAAGGTTTAAGTAAACATTGTTTCAATTCCTAAATTAATAAGATTACACATGGATAAGCAACAATTAGACAGAAGAATTAGGGACAATTAAAAATACATGATAACTATGTTGGTAAAATATTCAGGCTCCACGTGGACATGAACATCGTACACTTCATGTTCATTTATCAATACTTTTTCAACCTGGCTGGAAATATCGTGGGCTTTTCCAATATTTAACGAAGAATCAACGGTAATAATCACATCTATTACTTCATTATTTCCGTAGTTCCTACCTTTAATTTCTTTTATACTTACAACTCCATACACTTCTTGAATTACCTCTCGATATAGTTTAATTTTAACTACGTCAAAACCATCCGAAAGTTCGTGGGAAGCTGATTTGAAGATATCCCAAGCTGTTTTGCATATTAGCAGCCCAACAATTATTGCGGTTAGCGTATCCAGCCACGGCATATTAAATTGTGAACCAAATATTCCTACGGCTGTACCTACACTTACCCAAGCATCTGAAATGTTATCTTTTGCAGCCGCCATGACTGCTTTACTATTAATTTTTCCTGCTAATTTTTTGTTGTAACGGTAAACAAAATACATAACTAATGCGGAAAAAACGCCTACGTAAGCAGCTCCAATATCTGGGGACTCTTTACCTCCTTGAAACATGGAGGTAACGGCTTCATTCAATACTTGTATCCCAACTGCCAACATAATAAATGAAGCGACCATAGAGGCAATCGTTTCACTCTTCCAATGACCGTAACCATGGTCTTTGTCAGGTGGCTTTTGTGAAAGCCTTAATCCTACCAGAATAGCGATGGATGCAATGATATCAGTTGTATTGTTTAAACCATCTGCTTTTAAAGCCGCAGAGTCACTCAAATATCCGGAAATTAACTTTAAGACGGAAAGGACAATATAAGCGATAATACTGATGATTGCTCCACGTTCCCCCAATTTAAGATCATTATATTTTTGTTTTTCCAATACTTTCACTCCTATCTATTTATCCAAAATCAGATATACAGCAACTTTGACCATATTATTTGTTTTAAATTTATCTTTACTTTCATTACTCCGAGTAAAATTCTTTCCCTTAAGCAACAAAAACCCCCGACCGATAGCGGTCGAGGGTTTGAGATTAAAAAAATATAGTTTTGGGATGCCATATATTGTATCATTTTTTATCATCACTCACTTGAATTTGGTGTTTAGTTATCTTAACATGGCTAGAATGATATAACAATAAAAATGGGCAGTGTAGTATTTATAAGATTTGTGGAGGAACCTTGGGAAAATGTTAACATCCATTAGATAGGTTTAATACTCTCCATATATCCTTGAATATCTTCTTCGGACATTTCGCCTGTTATAATCTTTACAATCTTGCCTTCTGTATTGATAAGGAGAGTAGTCGGCAACGGTTTAATGTTATAAGACTGCATTACACCTTTTGTTTTATCAATTAAGGTAGGGAAAATCATTCCATATTGTTCAGCGAATGTTCGAACTTTCAAGTCAGACTCTGCGATATTGACCGCTAATATTTGAACCCCTTGATCTTTATAAACCTCATATTGTCGCCCCATCGCAGGCATTTCCTTTTTACACGGTGCACACCAAGTCCCCCAAAAGTTTAGGAAGACTCCTTGCCCTTTATAATCAGAGAGTTTATGGCTTTCACCGTTTAAGTCAACTAATGCGAAATCAGGCGCATCATCTCCAACTTTTAATACATCATGTTTTTCTTTTGTTAAGCTGTTGTATATTGTAAATACGATAGCACTTGTCAATACGATTAAAACAATTAACCGCATCATGAAACGATTCTTCTTTTTGTTATTCAACTTACGGTTGCTCCCTTCAAGAACTTGCAGGATATGAACGGCATACCTGGACTGTCTTTATTTATGATTATTATTATACTAAAGATCTATCAAAAAACTATGCAGTCACAAATCTGTCATGATTGTAGATAGAATCATTTCTTTTCGTCATATTCAGCCGTTTCTGCATATTTATTTCATAATTGTTCTTTATACTAAATTTCAGGAGAGGGGCGAATGTTCAATTGAACAGAATCTCTACCAAGCTAACTGCTTATTTTTTCATTGCTGTACTGATCATGGAAATATTCCTTATTGGATATCTCCATCAGAATATCATTCATTCACGGATCGACGAGGAGTTCTCCCGATTATTGGCAGTGGGTTCAAATCATCGGGATGTACTTATCGAACATTATTCAGATACAACAATGAAACATATTGTATTGATGGAAAAAGACGGAGATCGGGAAGTCATAATTACAGATAGCCAAGGCGATATCATTCAAAGCTCAAAAGAAAACAAAGAGGTACTGGAAAAATACCTTCCTACAGCAAAAGATATTGATTTGAAGAACGATCAGATTCTAGCTTCGGACTGGGAAGGGTTACCATATATCATTAGTGCACATCCATATAAAGTAGATTCAAGCCATTCAGGTTATATAATCATGTTTCAAAGTACACGTCCAATTGAACAGTTAGTCGGTAAGTTGAACATGTATTTTGGTTTGGCAGGTGTGACGAGTATAGTCGTTTTACTTATTATTTACGCTGCACTTTCCAAATTTCTTACACGTCCATTAATCCGAATGAAGGAAGCGACGGAGAAATTGAGCGAAGGAGATTTTGATGTAAGCCTTCCGTTTATTGGGAATGACGAGCTTGGCGAATTGTCAGGCTCTATTCAAAAGCTTGCGAACGACTTGGAGCGATTAAAAACGGAACGTAATGAGTTCTTAGCCTCAATTGCCCATGAATTAAGTACGCCATTGACGTATTTAATCGGCTATTCGAAAGTGGCTATGAGACAAGGGGTAAATGAGAAGGATCGTAAACATTATCTTGAAATTATCGCAGAAGAGTCGGACCGTATGAAAGAACTTGTTAAAAATTTATTGGATTTAGCGAAAATGGATGAAAATACTTTCACAGTATCGAAGGAATATTTTAAGGTATGTCCGTTCTTTGAGGATATCCTCCAGCTTGTTGGACCTTCTTTTAATTTGAAGAAACTGAGCCTAGAGATAATTTGTGAAGAGGATTTCGAAATCCATGCAGATCCTTTGAGATTAGAGCAAATAATTTTGAACTTACTTGATAATGCTTTGAAATATTCAATAGAGCAATCGGTAGTCACAATAAAGGTTTTCAAGAAAGGGAAGAAAGTAGCCATTTCCATTGCGGATTTCGGAATCGGAATCCCGTCCGAGGAGACCCCGTTCATTTTTGAAAAACTTTATCGAGTGGAAAAATCACGCTCTCGTACATCAGGTGGATCAGGTATTGGTCTGGCAATCGTAAAAGAACTTGTCGATGCCCACAATGGAAGCATTGAAGTGGAAAGTAGCCTAGGAAGAGGTAGTACGTTCACCATCATAATATGAGGGGGGTATACACCTACATGAGAACAATCTTACTAATTGATGATGAGCAAAGGATGTTAGATCTCATTGAATTATTTCTAATTCCGCATGGCTTCAAATGTATTAAAGAGACAAGTGGAAAGAAGGCATTAGGAATAATTAAGAAGGAGAAAGTTAGCCTTGTACTTTTGGATATTATGATGCCGGAAATGGATGGTTGGGAGGTGTGCGAAAAAATCCGCGAGTTTTCTGATGTCCCTGTCATCATGTTGACGGCTAGAACCGATAAGCTTGATTTGGTAAAAGGACTAGAGAGCGGCGCTGACGATTATATTACAAAACCTTTTGATGAACGAGAGTTGTCGGCAAGGGTGAATGCACTGTTGCGCCGTTTTCCCGAGGAAGAAAAAGAGACAGAAATGATTATTTATGGTGATTTTAAGCTAGATAAAGAAACTTATTCATTACAATTTAGAAACTTGAAAGTGCCGCTGACGCTAAAAGAGTTTTTTATTGTTGAAGCTTTGATCTCACGGCCAACAAAGACTTATACAAGGGAACAGTTATTACATGCCGCATGGGATTATAATACGTACACGGATATCCGGACAGTGGACTCGCATATACGTAACCTGAGAGATAAATTAAAAACTACCGGATTTCCCATTGATGAATTTTTAAAGACAGTATGGGGAATCGGATATAAATGGAACTAAAGGAGAAATATCATAATGAAAAAAATGAGAATGGTCGCCGGATTGCTATCACTGCTCTTCGTCATCTCCGCTTGTAGCAAAGAAAGTGAACCGTATGCTTTTGAAAAAGTGGAAAACAGTAAATTTGAACACTTACATGGCTTGGGATATATAAATGGAGGGCCCAAAATTGTAATATCTACTCATGATGGCCTTTATGAATATGATGAAGAAGGTTGGAAAGAAGCAAACAGCGAAAAGCATGATTATATGGGTTTCCAAGCCGTACGTGAAGGTTTTTTCTCAAGTGGTCATCCAGAGCCAGGATCCGACTATAAAAATCCGCTCGGTCTTGTCAAAAGTACGGATCGGGGGGCTAGCTTTGATAAATTAGCGTTCTATGGTGAAATCGATTTTCATTATCTTGCGGCAGGTTATGACTCAAACGCAATTTATGTGCTAAATGAAATGCCTATGGAAGAGATGACAGGGGGGCTTCATTATACCTTGGATGAAGGAGCCACTTGGAATGAGGCCTCTATGAATGAATTCAACTCGGGATTCATCTCGAATTTGGCTGCTCATCCATCACAGAAAGAGATGATTGCCATCGGAAGTAAAGAGGGTATATTCCTTTCGAGGGACTACGGCGAAAATTTTGCACTTTTTAACGATGCGAAAATGGTTCTAGCTGTAACTTTGACTGAAAATGGTGGGTACTATTCGAGCTATGAAAATGAAACGGTACAACTCCAATCATTCTCATTTGGGAACGATCAAGAAATGTCGATTCAACTTCCCGATGAAAAAATGAGTCCTATCGTTTTTATTGCAGTTAATCCGGAGGATGAGAAGGAGGTTGTCATCGCAACGTATAATAATGATATTTTCTTGACAATGGATGGAGGGGCCAATTGGGATACACTTGCTGAAAATAGTGAATTGATGAAATAAGAAAATGGACGGTGCTTACTAAATGTATGGATTGATGTCGAAAATCAGTCAAATAATAACTGAACCGGTGACCATTCTTATAAATTCCTTTGAGCAATATCCTCTTGTGGTTGCACTTCTTTTAGGCTTGATTGGGGCTGTCGCACCTTGTCAGCTTACAGGAAATATGAGCGCAATTACTTTATATGGAAACCGTACCATTCAAATGAAGAATGACATGGGAGAAATTGTGGCGTTTATTCTTGGGAAAGTAGTGGTGTTCAGTTCTTTAGGACTGTTCGTATGGTTCTTTGGTGAATCATTCGAACAGTCATTAATAGAATACTTTCCATTGTTCCGTAAAGTGATTGGTCCGCTTATTATCATTACCGGTCTTGTTTTGCTTGGTATCCTTAAGCTAGGATTCCTTCAAAAAATAACGATGCACATTCCTATGCGTCTACGGAATGGGAAGTTAGGTTCTTTTATGTTGGGCGCAAGTTTTTCGCTTGCCTTCTGTCCAACGATGTTTGTACTTTTTTTCGTTTGGCTTATGCCCTTGGTTGTGACTACTTCTTATGGTCTTGTTTTGCCCGTTGTTTTCGGTTTGGCAACATCGCTTCCGCTCATTGTCCTATTTCTTTTAATATGGTTCTTTGATGCAAAGAGACTCATTATGAAGAAAAGCATGAAGGCAGGAAGAATTGTGCAACGTTTAGCTGGTGTTATCCTTATCATCATAGGAATAGCAGATACCATCACTTATTGGGGAATTTGATTGATAAAGTTTCTTGCACTGGGCGAGCGGGAAATTGTCTACAACTTTTAGGTGTTCGGCAGAGAGGAGATTAATATAGATGTTTGCAGATTTGAACTTGTTTCTTGCATTTGGCGCTGGTCTTTTAAACTTTATATCCCCGTGCACACTACCGTTATATCCAGCTTTTATATCTTATATAACAGGAATGTCACTTGATGAGATGAACACGGATAAAGGGAAGTCACGAAAAAGTGGAATTTTCCATACGATTGTTTTCCTAATCGGTTTTTCGGTTATCTTCATTTTTCTCGGTTATAGCTCATCGCTTGTCGGTACGTTTTTTTATCAGTATCAAGATTTACTCCGTCAGATAGGTGCGATTTTTATTGCCATCTTTGGTTTGATGATTTTAGGTTTCTTTACGCCTAAGTTTCTTATGAAGGAGAAGAAATTACAATTTAAGAATCGACCGGCCGGCTATTTTGGCACATTCCTTATAGGGCTTGCATTTGCAGCGGGGTGGACCCCGTGTACTGGACCTATCACCGGAGCTGTTTTCATGATGGCAGCACAAAATCCGGGGTCTGGAATGTGGTATATGCTTGTCTATGTTTTAGGGTTTGCAATTCCGTTTTTCCTGCTTTCAATTTTTATCACTCGCGTTAAATGGATCCAAAAATATAGCCGAACAATAACGAAAGTCGGGGGCTACTTAATGATTGCACTCGGAATACTCCTTTTCTTCGATGGTTTAACATACATCATTATATGGATTAGCCCATTTTTTGGAGGATTTATGGGATTCTGATGAAATTAGCTCTAAGGATAATTGGTTTTTATTACGTTATAAAAGGTACAGTCAATTATGTAATAGCTCACATTTAAAGTCCGTCGCATTGTACGGGCTTTTTTCTATGGACATTTATATATTGCTGAAGGAATTTATAAATAAGATGGTCTTGATTAAAGTCGTTCACATACTTGTCTAATGCATTGCACTAATACTGCATAATTTTTCTGTACCATTAGATTCAGGAGGATTATGGAGTTCTAATATACTGCTAGATACTCTCATTCATAAATATGAGAAAGATGAAGGAGTCAATTCAAAATGAGCAAAATCACATGCCAATGTGGCCACGAAAACCCATTTGGTACAGTACTTTGTGAGCGATGTGGAAGGCCACAAACAGAAGAGGCGAAAAAAAGTAAGCTTATCGACATGAGATACGAAGGCTCTGCAAGAAGATCACAAACCTATAAAAGGTCTATTATCGATAAAATTTGGAACTTTTTCTCTAGCGTTAAGATAGGTGTTAGTATTATTATTGCAGTTCTTGCCACTTCAGCAATTGGAACACTATTTCCGCAAAAGCTATTTGTTCCGGCAAGTACTGAGGTAGATATCTTAGCTTATTACGAAAAGCATTATGGTTTTGCAGGAACTCTGTATTACAAGCTTGGGTTTTATGATATGTACAACAGTTGGTGGTTCATTACGCTAGTTGGAATGCTTGGGATTTCCATCATCATCGCCAGCATTGATAGAGTTGTCCCTTTATATAAATCATTGAAAAAACAACGCACGAAGCGTCATGTCTCATTCATGAGAAGACAACGGATTTATGGTTTAGGTACAGTTGAAGATGCGGATGACTCAATGGTTAAAGCGGAAGAGAAACTAAAAGCACTCCGTTACAATGTGAAGACGGAAGACGGGGCGATTTTAGCAGAAAGAGGTCGATTTTCAAGGTGGGGTCCATACGTCAACCATACTGGCCTAATCATCTTTCTCCTTGGTGTTCTCCTGCGAGGCCTTCCAGGTTTTTACGTCGATGAACCACTCTGGCTTCGTGAAGGAGAGACCCGTGCTATCCCTGGTGCACCTGGGTACTATTTACAGAACAATCAATTCATTCTCGAAACTTATTCAAAAGAAGAAGATGCAGAGTTTAGTCAGGCGATAGACCGTGTCGGTACAATCGTGAGTAATTATCAATCAGATGTCACGTTATATAAAGAAGCGGAAGGTGGACTTCCAGGTCAGACTGAACAGTTGGAATTTGTCAAAGATTATTCAATCATCGTCAATAAACCGCTTAATTTTGACGGATTTAATGTTTTCCAGATGGATTATCAACTCGACGAACTGAAATCGATGACTTTCCAACTAACAGAAAAAGCATCGGATACATCACTTGGGGAATTCACTGTTGACCTTATCAACCCCGAACCGATTTATCGGCTAGGAGAGGGTACGTATGTGGAATTGAAGGATTTTTTTCCAGATTATGAAGGGGTTGTAGATGGTGAACCGAAATCAAGGTCACCAATACCGAACAATCCTGCATTCATTTTCAAAATGGTAACACCTGTAAAACCGGATGGTGAAATGAGTTTTGTAGCGATACGTGAGACATTTGAAACGGAACTAAATGATTACAAAGCAACGTTTGTAAGTGCTGAAACACGTAATGCTACCGGTCTCGTAATCCGTAAAGACAAGACATTATATATTTTACTTCTTGGAGGAATTATTTTTATGATTGGAGTCGCTCAAGGATCTTATTGGAATCATAGAAGGATATGGATTCAAAAAGGCGAAGGCGATGAACTAGTCCTTGCAGGCCATACAAATAAAAACTGGTTTGGGTTAAAAAAGGATCTGGATACAGTGAAAGATTTTGCAAAACTGCCATTGTACGAAGATAGGCAAGATGCTGAGTCCAGTTCGGATGAAGTGAAAGGGGACAACTCATAATGGAACTTGCGTCTTTAAGTGCTAATTTGCTTCTCGTCTCATTTATTGCTTATCTTGTTGCCACGATGTTTTTTGGTGGGGCGGTAAAAGGTACAAATTCGGAAGCAACCTATCAAAACAACCGATGGGGAAATATTGCGATTGTAATTACAATCATTGGATTCATCTCGCATTTGGGATACTTTATTTTACGTTGGATAGCTACTGGACACGGACAAGCCCCAGTTAGTAATATGTTTGAGTTTACGACTGCATTTGGAATGATGATTGTTGGGGCGTTCATCTTATTGTTTTTCATTTACAGAACGCCATCGCTTGGCTTGTTTGCGTTGCCACTTGCAGTCATTATCATCGGATATGCAAGTATGTTCCCGAGGGAACTTTCACCGCTCATCCCAGCGTTACAAAGCTACTGGTTGACGGTTCACGTTATTACAGCAGCAATCGGTGAGGCGATTCTTGCAATTAGTGCAGTGGCAGGACTCGTGTACCTGTTGAAAAATATCGACTTGACGAAAAAGTCGAAGCAGCGGTTTTGGTTGGAATCAGTTATGTTCACACTAATACTTGTTGTCGGTTTCATCTTATCTTCTTCGACATTTGCTGTTATGGGATATGAAGCGAAATTCACTTATGTTAATCAAAATGAACAACAAGCCCAAATTGTCTATAATTATCCGCCGTTATTCGGTATGAATGAGTACGAATCGCTTACACCAGATAAAATGACGCCACTTGCGGAAATGCCTGCAATCGTCAACGGAAAGACATTAACGACGCTTGTATGGTCGGTTGCAACGGGTATTGTGCTTTATTTGTTGCTTAGACTTATTTTACGTCGTCCAGTCGCGACATTGTTCCAGCCGTTTGCGAAAAAGGCAAATTCTCAAGTTATGGACGAAATTGGTTACCGTTCTGTCTTAATCGGATTCCCAGTTTTCACACTTGGGGCGCTTATTTTCGCAATGATTTGGGCACATGAAGCGTGGTCCAGATTTTGGGGATGGGACCCGAAAGAAGTATGGGCACTTATTACATGGCTATTCTATGCAGCTTATCTTCATCTACGGCTCTCCCGTGGATGGGAAGGCAAGAAATCGGCATGGCTTGCGGTCATTGGTTTCATCATCATCATGTTCAACTTAATTGCTGTTAACTTGATTATTGCGGGACTGCATTCATACGCATGACAAAGACACACCTCAGATAAATCAAATTGGGAGGAGAGAGGTTGATACATGATTAATCTGCTTACAATTAATCCGGTCGCATTTTCACTTGGACCCATAGGGATTCGTTGGTATGGGATTCTAATCGCGCTCGGTATAGTCCTTGCATTTATTGTTGTTCAGAAGGAAATGGTGAAACGTGGGATGCATCCGGATTTTCTGACGGATCTACTTATTTGGGCGGTTCCGATTTCAATCATCAGTGCGCGGATCTACTATGTCATCTTCTCCTGGGATTATTACAAAGAAAACCCGGGGCAAATCATTCAAATTTGGGAAGGTGGCATCGCTATCCATGGTGCGCTGATTGGTGCATTTATTACGACGTATGTTTATACTAAACGCCGGGGCATTTCCTTCTGGAAAACAGTCGACATTGCTGCTGCTGGGCTTCTGATCGGCCAATTAATCGGTCGTTGGGGCAATTTCATGAACCAAGAAGCGCACGGTGGCCCCGTTTCGGAAAAGTTTCTTGAGACGACAATTATTCCGGATTGGATCATGAATCAAATGACGATTGAAGGCGTGACGTATCATCCGACATTCCTTTACGAATCGCTATGGAACCTTGTAGGGCTTATCATCATTATTTTGTTGCGCAGAGTGAACTTAAAGCGCGGCGAAATGTTCTTGTTTTATCTCGTTTGGTATTCCATCGGGCGGTTCTTCATCGAAGGGATCCGAACGGATAGCTTATATGTCATCGGTGAACTTCGTGCGGCACAGCTTGTGTCCGTTATGGCTATTGTCGTTTCAGTCGTCATTTTTATTATCAGGCGTTATGTTCGGAAAGTGGATGTAAATTATCAAGATGATTAGAAAAGTACTTTTGTAATTAGGGTCGCTTCTAGAGGGGAACCAGGTTTTTATTAGCAATAAATGAAATTACACAATTAAGCAAGAAACACACAAAAAAAACTCCATGGAGAATATTCCATGGAGTTTTTGTATCGGAAAATATTATTCAATTATCATCACTACATCAGATTTTCAACAAACGTGCATTAATCGCTACGATAACGGTACTTAGAGACATTAATATAGCACCGACTGCCGGACTTAGAACAATTCCGAATTTGTAGAGAGCACCTGCGGCCAACGGGATTGCAAGAATATTATAACCAGCAGCCCACCACAAGTTTTGGGTCATTTTGCGATAGGTAGCCCTCGAAAGCCTTATAATATTTACAACATCAAGCGGGTTGCTTTTGACAAGAACGACATCGGCTGTTTCAATGGCTACATCAGTTCCAGCGCCTACCGCAATACCGAGATCTGCTTTCGCTAGGGCTGGGGCATCGTTTACCCCATCTCCAGTCATTGCAGTTCGAAGACGCTCAACATTTTGGATATGCTCAATTTTCTCAGACTTCTCATGCGGAAGGACCTCAGCAAAAATTTCTTCCATTCCAAGTTGCACGCCTACATAATGTGCAACTTTTACATTATCGCCTGTTAGCATGATTGATTTGACATTCATTTCTTTTAGCTTGTTAATGGCATCTACAGCTGTTTCGCGGACAATATCTGCAAGGGCGATCATCCCGGCAAGTTTGCTGTCAATCAACGTGAATACCACAGTTTTTCCTTCCGATGACCATTTATCGAATTGAACGTTATCAAATTCAAGGTTCAGTTCTTTTACATAGCCGGGACTGACGACTAAGACCTGCTTTCCATCTACTGTCCCTTCAAGACCTTTACCGGTCAATGATTGGAAATTCTCCACTCGGTGAAGAGAGATGCCCATTTCATCGGCTTTCCTAGTTACACCTTTTGCAAGGGGGTGTTGGGATTGAGCCTCGACTGGGGCGGCATAGGAAATGACATCTTCTTCACTGAAATCTCCAAATGTGTAGATATTCGTTACACCGAATTCACCTTTCGTAAGTGTACCTGTTTTATCGAAAACGACAGCTTCAATATTTCGAGCGCCTTCAAAAGCTGCTCGATTTCGTATGAGAAGTCCATTTTTAGCTGCAATAGATGTTGAGACAGCAACTACTAACGGAGCTGCCAGCCCTAAAGCATGTGGACACGCAATGATTAGAACTGTCACCATTCTTTCCATAGCGAATGAAACAGGATACCCAAGTGAAGTCCAAATCAAGAAAGTAATCAGACCTGCTGCCAGTGCGCCATAGAACAACCACTTTGCAGCCCTATTGGCAAGGTCCTGGGCCCGCGATTTGGATTCTTGAGCTTCTTTAACTAAGGTAATTACTTGTGAGAGATACGACTCACTCCCTATCTTCATAACGGAAATGACAAGCGAACCTTCGCCATTTATTGATCCGCCAATGGCTTCCAAACCTGCTTCCTTATCAACTGGAACTGATTCACCTGTCAGCATTGACTCATCAATTGTTGACTTTCCTTCAAGTATTTGTCCATCAACTGGCACCTTCTCGCCAGGCTTGACGAGTACATGATCCCCATGTTTTAACTCGGTTACGTCAACTTCTTTAATATTGCCGTCCTCGTCAATCAAATGCGCTTCAGAAGGCATCAGCTTGGCAAGCTCTTCCAAAGCTTTTGAAGCCCCCATTACAGAACGCATTTCAATCCAGTGACCAAGAAGCATAATATCAACTAGTGTAGCCAATTCCCAAAAGAAATCGTTTTCTGCAAAACCGAATACCGCAGCTGTACTGTATACGTAAGCCACGATTATAGCCAATGTAATCAGCGTCATCATGCCGGGATTTCTATCTTTCAGCTCGTCCTTTGCCCCTGTAAGGAAAGGCCATCCTCCATAAAAGAATACAAACGTTGAGAGTGCAAATAAAATGTACAAGTCTCCCGTGAAGCGCCAGTCAACACTAAGAAACATTTGAATCATCGGTGACAGAATCAAAATAGGGATTGTAAAAATTAGCGAAATGTAAAATCGCTTTTTGAAATCCTCTACCATATGTGCGTGATGATCATGGTGTCCGTGATGCCCTTCATGAGAATCTATTTCCTTGTGATGATGTGAATGATTTGACATACAATTAACTCCTTTCTGATTTATCTAATTACCATTATGTCTTGAGTATACTCATTAAAGATGCAGAAATTATGCACAATCTAAGTGGTTTCTATCCTATGGAACACACAAATATTCCCGCATATCAGTCATTTAGACTGTTCATATTACATACCCTTATAAGGTATATAACCTTTCGTTGGACTAGGTAAACATAAACATTTTATAGCTTAAAAAAGGTGGGGGATTGATGGGGAACTATGAATTATTTATATTAGGTTCGCTTGGTTTGTTAACATTTGTCGTCGTTACGCTAGCGATAATCTGGAAAAAAACATTTCGATCTATGCAAGGAATGATTATTTCAATGTTTTTTGGGATGAATGTTGGTTTGACCGCTGGCGTTCTATTAGGTGTAACCTATCAAGGGAATTTATATTTTTCGACAATACTATCAATGGCTATAGGCGTACTCGCAGGCGCTTTATGCGGGTTTTGTTTCGGAACCCTCTCCGTGCTAGAAGGAGTAATGGCCGGTTTGATGGGTGGCATGATGGGAGCAATGTTAGGTGAAATGATTAAAGTACACGAGTCAATCAACTTAATACAGATATTCTTATTCCTTTCCATTAGTACAATTTTTGTTATTGTCATTTTAAAAACTCCTCAAAAAAGTAAAGTGAAAAATAAAAGATGGTTATTAAAACCACTCTTGCTTTCATTTTTTATCGCAGTGTATTTAATAGCGGGAAATTTATTGGCTGAAGGGAACGAGAAACTGATGAATTCGGAATTACAGCATAGTGGACACTCACCGACAATAAATAATACAGAGGAATTTAATAAGAACACCCAAGTTATTGGTATAGAAGTTGCTGAAATGAAGTACTCAAAAAATGATATTACTGTAGAAAAAAATAAACCAGTCACACTAGCTCTCACAAATCTGGATCAGGTTGAGCATGACATTGAAATCCGGACTTCCTCCTTTAACATGATAAAGGGATCCAATCACAATCATGGGGGAAATAAAGATATGTTGCATCTACATGCTGCGCCTGAAAAAACGGAGACATTAACATTTACTTTAACTGAACCTGGTATTTATGAATTTTATTGTACGATTCCAGGACATGAGGAATTAGGGATGATTGGACGATTTATTGTAGCTTAAATACTTTAACATACCCAAGCTGCATATATTTGTTGACGGGGGGTTGTCCATGAAAAAATCGTTGAAAATCTGGTGCTCACTCATTTTTATCCTCTTCTTATTCCCTATCATTTTGGAAATGATTCCGAAGACAACACCTGAAGAGGGAGTAGTTGTTCAAACCGATGAGCGAAAATTAGTTTATGCAGCAAATATCTTCGAAACGGAATCCGAAGTACAAACGGATGTGCGTGCTCTTTTATACAATACGCATTCACATGAAGCGTTTGAGCCCATCACTCTAAAGCATGATGGGAAAATTGCTGTTTCTCATCAGGAAGTGAATATTATGGGTCTGAGTGAAAAAGTAAAAAAACAGTTAGAGGTTAATGGGGTAGGGACGGATATTATTGACGTTGATGTTACGGCGGAAATGAATAAAGCAGGGATTCCGTATCATAAATCGTATGATGTTGTTCGGCCATATGTACAGAAAGCCTTGAACGGTGCGGATTATGATATCATAATCGACATTCATCGGGATTCGCTTAAAGCGGATCGGACGACAGTCACTTATGAAGGAGAGAAGTTTGCGCAAGTCGTTTTTGTTATCGGTGAAGATCATGCTAATTATAAATTGAATCAGGAATTAGCTGAAAGACTGATGCTCGAAATGGAACAAATGGTTCCAAATATAACTAAGAAAATCGTATTTAAATCAGGTCATGGTGTGGATGGAAAATATAATCAGGATCTTCATAAACGTCTTATGCTCGTTGAAATAGGTGGAATTGGAAATGATGAAGCAGAATTAAACAGGACGTCAGCTGCACTTGCAAAGGCTGTCTCTCAAGTTTTACTTAAATAGGACAAAATCAGACATTGAAGTATCGCTTTTTCAACACTGCTCTTTAATTAGTTTAAATAGGATTAAACATACCTTAAACATACATGATCCAAGTGTCAAGAATTTAAAAATTATGAGTAATTCCGGCTTTCTAAATCGGCATCGGTGCGGACACCCTGGTCATTAATATTAACTTTACTCAAAGAGCCCTTGATAACTTCCTTTTGGAGCTATTAAGGGCTCCCTCAATTTCTTCTTTTACAAACTTATCTTAGCTCCTCCCTTAAAAGTGCATAAATAAAGAGTAAAATAAAATTCTGTAAGGAGGAGAGATGGTCTTGAAAAATAGTTATTAGTCGCAAGTGCCCCAGTGGGGGAGAAACTTAAACATAATGATTGTTTAAAAGAGGTAGATTAATATTAAGGCGGTATTAGGATGATTATAATGAAAAAGGTTTACAAGAAATACCCGAACGGTGTCGTTGCATCAAACGGCATAAATGTAGAAATTAAACGTGGAGAATTTGTTTTTGTTGTCGGTCCCAGTGGTGCTGGAAAATCGACATTTATAAAAATGATGTACCGTGAAGAAGTGCCAACAAGTGGTGACATCATCATAGATGATATTAATTTAGCGACGCTACGAAATAGTCAGGTTCCTTATTTGCGTCGAAAAGTCGGTGTCGTGTTTCAAGACTTTAAGCTTTTGCCAAAACTAAATGTATATGAAAACATCGCATTCGCACTTGAAGTAATCGAGGAATCTCCAGAACAAATTCGAAAAAAAGTGAATGATGTTCTAGGAGTTGTCGGACTTACGCATAAGTCACGGATGTTTCCGACTGAATTGTCAGGCGGAGAGCAGCAACGTGTATCGATTGCACGTTCAATTGTTAACACCCCAAAAGTCGTTATTGCAGATGAGCCCACAGGAAACCTTGACCCAGCTACATCATGGGAGATTATGGAGATGCTTGAACGAATTAATGCCCGCGGTACGACGATTGTGATGGCTACTCATAATAAAGAGATTGTCAATACGATGAAGCACCGAGTCATTGCGATTGAAGGTGGATTAATCACCCGAGATGAAGTCGGAGGTGGTTACGGCTATGAAAGCTAGAACACTTAGACGACATCTTCGGGAGAGTTTCAAAAGCCTAGATCGTAACAGATGGATGACTTTAGCGTCTGTTAGCGCAGTTACTGTCACACTTCTCCTCGTCGGTGTCTTTATTGTCCTTATGATGAATTTAAATAAAGTAGCAGATGATATTGAAAAAGATGTCGAAATAAAAGTTTTAATAGATCTTGCTGCTGATGAATCGGCGGTGTTGGTACTTGAACAAAAGATTCTTGAGACAAACGGTGTAGAAAGCATCCAATTTATTTCTAATGCTGAGGAACTAGAAAAGATGATCAAAGGATATGGAGACGAACTTGGTTTATATAAACAAGACAACCCCCTTCGTCATGTGTTTTACGTGAAAGCATCGAATCCGCAGCAAACGGCAACTATCGCAAAGGAAATTGGATTGTACGATGATGCGTACAAAGTTATTTACGGTGAAGGAAAAATCGAGAAATTGTTTAAAGTGTTGAATACAGGCCGTAATGTTGGTCTCGTTCTTATCGTTGCGCTCTTTTTTACGGCAATGTTCCTCATTTCGAATACGATTCGTATTACGATTGTTGCACGAGGAAGGGAAATCGAAATTATGAAGCTTGTCGGTGCAACAAGAAATTTCGTCCGAATTCCATTCCTCTTTGAAGGTATGTGGCTTGGGATTCTCGGAGCAATTTTGCCAATGTTAATTATGACAATAACTTATTTTAATCTATACGAGTTTCTTGAACCGAAACTGGAAGGAGAATTCCTTCAACTTCTTAGTGTGACGCCATTTATTTATCAGCTGAATGGGCTTCTTTTATTCATGGGTCTCTTTATTGGTGTCTGGGGGAGTTTTATATCAGTTCAAAAGTTTATAAAAGTCTAAAAAGAAAGGCGGGCGGGTTGCAAAGGTCTTAGCTAGTAGATTGACAAATTTATGGAGGGACGTTGTGAAGAAACGAACTGTTGGTCTTGTAATAACAGCTTTAATTATCGGTATGTTGATTGTGATGACGGTTAAGTCGAATATGAAAACAGCAGAGCCAATCGATGCGATTGTTGTTGGAGCGGATACTACAACGATTGAGTACGAGTCCGGGCTAGAAGAAGGAAATACACCGCCTGATTTTGAACTTTCTACTCTTTCGGGTGACATAATCAAGCTGACGGATTATAAGGGGAAAAAGGTTATTATTAATTTCTGGGCATCGTGGTGTGGTCCGTGTAAGGCGGAAATGCCGCATATGCAAAATTATTACGCGAAAAATAAGGATTCCGCGAACGTAGAAATCATCGCGGTTAATTTGACGACGGAAGAGCGAGGGCTCGTAAGCATCGAGAAATTTGTCGATGCGTATGGGCTAACATTTCCTATTCCGCTTGATAATAATGGTGAAGTAATGGATATGTATAGGATTATGACAATTCCTACGACGTATATGATTAGCACGGATGGGACAATTAAGCATAAGATTATTGGACCGATGGACGAAAAAACGATAAAAGAACTTGTTGATAATCTATAATAGATGAAACTAGGGGCAGACTTTAGACTATTGTATGACTTTTTTGTTCATTTACTAGAGAATACCCGAACACAGTGTGATGGGAACCGTCAATGAAAATCATGGATATAAAAAATCGTCTAGATTATAAATCTAGGCGTTTTTTGTACTTAGCATATCGAAGATGCAAGATGAATTGCTAAAAAATTGCACGAATTCTCCTTAATTAATCCTTAGTTTTGTCATCCGAATGTATTAGAATTGTAAAATGATGATGATTGTTCTTATGCTAAAATTATACAGGAAGTGATAAATAAAGATGTCGAAAAAGACATCAATAAAATAGTTGGGGTGGAGAATGAGAAAACGATTTATTCAAATACTAATGGCTGTGTTTCTGATTAGTATAATACCATTTGTATCGTCAAATAAAGTGAGTGCGGCAACTTCGAATGAGATTGCCACCTATGCGAAAAAGTTTTACGGTACACCTTATAAGTTCGGTGGGACAACCCCCGCTGGATTTGACTGTTCAGGTTATATTAGATATGTATTTAATCATTTCAACACTAGCTTACCGAGAACATCCGCGGATCAGTTCAAAGTGGGAACTGCGGTTAGTAAGGATAAGCTGCAACCAGGAGATTTAGTGTTCTTTGCAAATACGTACAAGAAAGGTATTTCCCATACTGGAATTTATTTAGGAAATGACGAGTTCATATCGGCGAAAAGCCGTGGGGTCTTGAAGGCGAATCTAAAGACAGATCCTTATTGGGCGCCTAAATATGCGGGGGCAAAACGTGTATTAAATACCCAAACAGCTGTTGAATCAGTTAAGGAAACACCTGCTGAGCAGATGAGTGATGTGTTTAAAGATTTATCGATAAAGCATCCTGCTTACGAGGCAATCATTGCACTATACAAAAGCGGGGTTATAACTGGCTATGAAGACTCCACATTCAAACCTGAAAAATCAATTACTCGTGGACAAGCAGCTGCAATGATAAATCGAGAGCTTAAATTAGAGGCATCAACCGGAGTGACATTTAAGGATGTCGCGCCAAATCACCAATTTTCGGGTGACATTGCGGCTTTGAATGAGGCAGGAATTTTTCAAGGATATCCAACAGGCGAATTTGGCATTAACGATAAACTGACACTTGCACATCTCGCGGCTATCGTCGATCGGGCATTCGATCTTCAGGGACAAATCGTGGGAAAATCACAAGTAGCATCTAATCATAATGTTGTCCCGACAAGTCACTGGGCTTCAGAAGCAATTTTTGCATTGAAGACACTTGATCAGACACAAGTCTTTCAGAAACCAGGATTTAGTGTAGGAAAAGAAGCAACCCGCGCAGAATTCGCTGCGGCAGTATTTACCGCAGTATCTTACAAATAAGGTTTTTAATATAGCGTGGGCGTACATCTACTATAAAAGATGTACGCCCGCTTTATGTTTTTGTTTGTAGAAGACAGGGAATCAGTCCGAAAAGTGGAATGTTGCCTAATGAAATCAAATCTGTTTATAAATTGACCTTGAAAAAGGAGAGTGTTAGTATAGGGGTACAGGGTATAAGTGCTTATACGGGGAGGGAAGATCATGCAAGAAACTTCGAAAACAACAGTTCAACCAAATAAGCAACAGCTTCTTAATCGATTAAAACGTGTCGAGGGACAAGTGAGAGGCGTTCATCAAATGGTTGAGAATGACCGTTATTGTGTAGATATTTTACATCAAATTAGCGCAATCCAATCAGCGATGAATAAAGTTTCATTAGCTTTGCTAGAAGATCATACACATCATTGTGTAGCGAACGCAATTAAAGGGCAAGATGGTGAAGCAGCGATTAAAGAGTTGATGAGTGTCATGAAAACAATGACAAAATAAAAAATAACAATACTTTCAACTTGACATACTGGTATGGGGTATGTTAAATTGGTAATAACAACAAAACAGGAGGCGTTCAATATGAAAGAAATCTTAAAAGTAGAAGGTATGTCATGTAATCACTGTGTGAATTCAATCGAAACGAATGTTGGGGAACTTGCAGGTGTTTCCTCAGTTAAAGTAGACCTAAATAGTAATGAAGTTTCTGTGGAATTTGATAATGCAGCAACATTGGCTCAAATTAAGGAAACGATTGAAGATCAAGGCTACGATCTAGTTTAACATTTAAAAAAGAATGTTCGCTTACACCACTTGGGGGGGATAAGTCGATGGATAGGATTGTACCATATCGGTATAATCTTTCTTTTTCAAAACTGTATACCCCCACCAAGTATAGGAGGAGAGTAAATGGCTACAACAGAAAAAACATTGCAAATTAATGGTATGACTTGTTCAGCTTGTGCAAACAGTATCGAAAAAGGTTTGTCGCAAATTGAAGGTGTCGAAAAAGTAAACGTCAACTATGCAATGGAAAGGTCTACGATTGTCTATGACCCTGATAAAACCAATGTGAATGAATTTATGGAGAGAGTTGAAAAACTTGGCTATAGTGTCGTTCAAGAAAAAGAAACATTTGATATTTCGGGGATGACTTGCTCGGCATGCGCAACGAAAATTGAAAAAAGAATTAGTAAAATGGATGGTGTTTCAAGTGCCAACGTCAACTTTGCACTCGAAACAATCGCTGTCGAATATGATAGTAAACAAGTTGAAACGACGGATATGATTACAGCTGTTAAGAAAATGGGCTATGAATTAATGCCCAAGCAAGACGGGAAAGACAAGATAGATCATCAAGAAAAAGAAATCAAAAAGCAGCAGAATAAGTTCATTTTTTCGGCTATTTTAACATTTCCTTTGTTATGGACGATGGTTGCACATTTTGAATTTCTATCGTTTATCTACCTGCCCGCAATTTTCATGAATCCGTGGGTACAACTTGCACTTGCAACACCCGTTCAATTCATTGTTGGTGCTCAGTTTTATAAAGGTGCATTTAATTCGCTTAGAAATAAAAGTGCCAATATGGACGTATTGGTTGCACTTGGTACAAGTGCGGCGTATTTCTACAGTCTCTATTTATCGTTTGAATGGATGAATGCAGGAAGTGTCGGAGATCCAGGACTGTATTTTGAAGCGGCAGCAGTCATTATTACACTGATCGTATTAGGTAAATTATTTGAAGTGCGTGCAAAAGGAAAAACAAGCCAAGCGATTCAAAAATTATTAGGGTTACAAGCAAAAACAGCTAGAGTTTTAAGAGACGGTGTTGAACAAGAGCTACCAATTGAACAAGTCGTCACAGGGGATACAATCCTTGTTAGGCCTGGAGAAAGTATTCCAGTGGATGGAGAAATTATCGAAGGACGTTCTGCAATTGATGAATCGATGATTACGGGGGAAAGCATTCCGATTGATAAAATTGCTGGTGACACCGTCATTGGTGCGACCATCAATAAGAATGGTTCATTACAAATTAAAGCGACAAATGTTGGTAAAGATACAGCTTTAGCGCAAATTGTAAAAGTGGTTGAGGAAGCACAAGGGTCGAAAGCAGATATTCAACGTTTGGCGGACCGAATTTCGGGTGTTTTTGTGCCGATAGTTGTTGTTATTGCGATTGCTACATTCTTTATCTGGTATTTCGCAGTTACACCCGGAGATTTACGTTCGGCACTTATTCCAACAATTACGATTTTGGTAATTGCTTGTCCGTGTGCGCTAGGTCTGGCAACACCGACGTCGATTATGGCAGGTTCGGGTAGAGCTGCTGAAATGGGTTTACTTTTTAAAGGCGGAGAACATTTAGAAAATACACGTTCAATCGATACAGTTGTATTAGATAAAACTGGAACAGTTACAAAAGGAGAACCTGCTTTAACAGATATTACAGTGACAGAGGATTTTACAGAAGATGAAGTTTTACAGTTAGTTGCAACAGCCGAAGATCAATCTGAGCATCCATTAGCACAGGCGATTGTCCTTGGCACGAAAGAAAAAGGGCTATCCCTTCTTGAAGCTACAGATTTTGAAGCATTACCGGGATATGGTATTCGGGCCATTGTTAGTGGTAGAGAAGTATTGGTTGGCACAAGGAAATTGATGAAAGAACAAAATATTGCCATTTTAAATTCTGAAGCTTCAATGGAAAAACTTGAACGTGACGGGAAAACAGCGATGCTCATTGCTGTAGATCAACAACTTGCCGGTGTCATTGCAGTTGCAGATACGGTGAAAGAAACGTCTAAAGAAGCAATTAAACGAATGCAGGAATTGGGTCTGGACGTCATTATGCTAACAGGTGACAACCAAAGAACCGCAGAGGCCATTGCTAGCCAAGTCGGTCTATCCCATGTCATCGCAGAAGTGTTACCAGAACAAAAAAGTGATGAAATTAAAAAGCTACAAGATCAAGGCAAGAAAGTTGCTATGGTCGGCGATGGTATCAATGATGCACCTGCACTTGCGATGGCAGATATCGGAATGGCTGTCGGAACTGGTACAGACATTGCGATTGAAGCGGCAGATATTACGCTCATGCGTGGCGATTTAAACAGTGTTGCAGACGCAATTATTATGAGTAGAAAAACAATGCGTAATATTAAACAAAACTTGTTTTTCGCTTTCTTCTACAACACGGTAGGGATACCGATTGCAGCAATTGGCCTGTTAGCCCCTTGGGTTGCTGGTGCTGCGATGGCGTTTAGTTCGGTATCGGTTGTGTTGAATGCTTTACGTCTTCAAAAAGTTAATTTGAAGTAATGAATAAAGATGATTTGTACGATTGAAGCAAGTGGAAATATAAGCATTAAAAAGAGTAGGACCGGGAAATTATTCCTGATCCTACTCTTTTCATTCTAAAATCGTGAAAAACAATTACGGAACCGCATCCAAAATTGCTTGGCAGTTATCAGATCATGTGACAATCAGTGTTGACTTCATATCGGCATGTCCCGCCCCACATGGAATATTGCAGTAGATTGTATATTCACCCGGCTCTGTAGGTGTAAAAGTTGCCTCACCATCACCTTTTATGTCCATATCAAGTTCATCGATAGCAATCCCGTGCATGCCTTCTTCGTTTTTATATGTTATTATAACCTCCTCGCCAGCCTTGACAGTATATTCACCCTGATCAAATTCAAAATTAATCCCTGTGATATTGATTTCATTGCTGACGGTTGAAGTTTCTGAAGGGGTGGTGTTCTCTACCTGTCCGGTTGCGTCACTTGAATCTTTTCCACCGCAAGCAGCAAGAACAAACAAAGCACTTAATAAAACTGTTGCCAATAACCATCTTTTCAAAATGAATACCTCCAATTTATTTGGGGATATATTTCCCTATATCCCTCTTATACATAATGATAGCTATCAAATATCCATTATCTATGGAGAAAGTAAGACAAAGTCATGACAGTTATTAGTGAGCTAAAGTAGGTGGTTTGTTTTTATGTTCACTTTCCGTTCATAAAAAGATGTTACTATAAAACGTAAATGAATAAGAGGAGGACGATGAATGAACAAGCAAATCAAAGTTCTCGTCATTGAAGATGATCCTTACATTTGTGAATTGATTATTTTATATGCTGAAAAAAACGGGTATATAGTTAGCACAGCCAACGATGGAATGACTGGATTAGAAATGTTTTATGATTGTTCTCCTGATCTTGTTATTTTAGATATTATGATGCCTGAAATGGATGGTTGGGAAGTTTGCAAGGAAATAAGAAGATTCGATAAAACACCCATTATCATGTTGACTGGGAAAGGCGAAAGTTATGACAAACTTAAAGGTTTCAACCTAGGAGCAGATGATTACATGGTGAAACCTTTTGATCCAAACGAACTGATGGCACGGATTAATGCGGTGTTGCGGAGAGCTTATCCAATGTTAGGTACAAATGAGATCATCGCACTCCCCGAATTGAAGATTAATCTTCAACACTACAAGGTGATCTATAAGAAACAGGAAATTGTGCTACCACCAAAAGAAATGGAACTGTTGTATCTTCTTACCTCACATTCAAATCAAGTCTTCACACGTCAACAGCTGCTGGAAAAAATATGGGGTTTAGATTATGAGGGGGATCCAAGAACAGTTGATGTACATATTAAAAGGATCAGGGACAAATTAGGGAATGCCAACGCTTATTGGAGGGTAAAAACGATAAGAGGAGTAGGCTATAAATTTGAGGTGGACAACCAGTGATCAAGAAAAACAGTATTTTTGTGAAGCTATTCATCACATATATCGCCATATTAATTGTGTCACATCTTGTTTTTGCTGTCGCTTCCTATTTGTTATTTCAGAATAAACTAACCAATATGCACTTAAATCCCGAAGGTTTTAACCAAATGAAATACTTGTTTATCTCGTCTTCGATTATTTCAATAACGATTACAGGCATATTTACTTATTTCCTTACGAAAAGAATTACCGCCCCACTTCGAGAAATGAATCGGGTTGCCCTTCTTATCGCTAGAGGGAAATTTAATCAGAAAGTTGATATTAGGACAAGCGACGAGCTTGGCGAATTAGGTGAGACGTTCAATTATATGGCGCATGAGTTGGCTAGCGCAGACCAGATGAGAAAAGATTTTGTCGCCAATGTTTCCCATGATTTACGCTCCCCTCTTACTTCAATTCATGGATTTGCCAGTGCGTTTCTGGATGATAAAATCCCCGATGCTCGAAAACGTTATTATTTTACGATTATGAAAGAACAAACTGAGCGAATGATTAAGCTGGTCAATGATCTTCTCGATATGTCCCAAATCGAATCGGGGCAGTTGGAAATACACCCTGACCGCTTTAATTTGTCAGAGCTGGTTCGCCAAGTCATGGCTCGTATGGAAACTGAATTTGAAAATAAAAAACTAAATGTGGAATTAATATGTGATGAAGTAGAAGACATCTACGTATATGCTGACCCGGATCGGATTGATCAAGTAATCGTTAATTTGATTCAAAATGCTGTACACTATTCCAAACACGAGAGTTCTATCGAAGTGTTTTTGAAAAAGGAACACCAAGCGGTAGTTTCAATTCGAGATTATGGGCCGGGAATTAGTCAAGAAAACATTCAATCTATTTGGAAACGGTTTTATAAAATAGATAAGGCCCGAACTAAAAAGGCGGGTACAGGACTAGGCTTGTCCATTGTTAAGCACATATTAGTCCTTCATCAAACCGACATTCAAGTGGAAAGTGAAGTAGGAAGAGGGACAATCTTTACATTTACACTCCCATTAGCTATGAATAAATCAAATAAACATAGGAATGCATAATTCTCTGTTCATCGTCCGTTCATAAAAAATTGCTATACTGATTGGGCATTAAAAAACGATGAATACAAGGGAGGAAAATATAAAAAAAATCAATATCAAGTCATACGGCAGAGGAGGATACGAATATGTCGGATCGCAAATCTACTACGGGTACACCGCGGTGGGTAAAGGTGTCTGGGGTTGTCGTGATTATTTTAGTACTACTTGCTGTTGCAATAATGGTTATTAGCGGTGGTGAACATGGTCCTGGTCGTCACATGCCGTCTTCTAGCAATGTGGAACAGGGAGTGAAACAGCAGTGGTCATGAAACCTGGCCTACGTAAGTTCGCGCTCACTGCGCATATCACTTGCTCGATTGGTTGGCTTGGCGCGGTCGTTGGATTCCTAGTTCTTGTCATCGCTGCTCTTATAAAAGGAGATGCCAAGACGGTGCCCGCTGCTTGGATTGCGATGGAGTTGATTGGCTGGTTCGCCATCGTCCCCTTAGCCCTTCTCTCGCTACTGACTGGGCTTGTTATGTCATTGGGTACTAAGTGGGGCTTAGTAAAGCATTATTGGGTCCTTTTCAAACTACTGCTCACCGCCATAGCCACAACGGTCTTGCTGCTAAATATGCAGACAGTGAGCTTCCTAGCAGATGTAGCGAAAGAGACGGGAAGTGCCGATCCTAGCGGCTTGTGGGGCGAACTCTTCCACGCCGGGGTAGGTCTACTTGTGTTGCTCGTAATCATCATACTATCGGTTTACAAGCCAAGAGGCACGACTCCGTTTGGGAAGCGTAAGCAACATAGTTGATTTAAAATTAATTAGCATTAGTTAAAATATTTATATATCTTTTTGTGAATGGGCAATATTTTAAGTGAACGGCCGCGTTTGATGTAGAAATGCGGCTTTTTTTGACCCAATTTCTAAAATCCACAGCCGAGATCAGTTTTCGTATCTTTAAATTGCGCAATTCAATTAAGAGATAAATTATTTCGATTTTATCAAATATCTTCTTTCAAACTACTTCACTGCAATATGCATATTTTTTTCATATTTTCTTGTTACACTAAAAAAGTAATATAGCAGATGAAAGGGGAAATACTTGATGGGAATAAAGATAAAGATTGCCGCGGCGGCAATTAGTTTATTGGTTATTGGCGGTTGTAGCAATAACAATCCGCAACCTGCCAAGGAAATGGATCAAGACATGGAGGAAATGGATCATTCCACTATGGGTGATATGATGGAGGGACATATGAGCCATGATGAGGTGGTAAGTTTAAACGACTCAACAGGGGAAAATGAATTAAAAATCCCTTCTATGCTTGAAACTGATAATGAGGATGGAGTCGTATATACGGTTCGAGCACAAAAAGGAAAAACCGAAATATTCGACGGTACTGAATCTACAACGTATGGATATAACGGGTCGTTTTTAGGGCCGATGCTCCGTTTTGAAAAAGGTGACAAAGTTAAAATTAGAACGATAAACGAACTGGATGAAGAGACGACTTTTCACTGGCATGGATTGGAAGTATCTGCTGATGCGGATGGTGGACCGCATGATGTGGTTAAGCCGGGAGAAGAAAAGGTGATTGAATTTGAAGTGACACAAGAAGCGTCAACGTTATGGTTCCATCCCCATCCAGAGGGGAAAACCGCTGAACAGGTATACAATGGACTTGCGGGATTGATTTATATCGAGGATGAAAATTCGAAAAGCATTGGATTGCCAACTGATTATGGGAAGAATGATTTTCCTTTGATTTTCCAAGATCGAATATTTGATGATAAAAAACAATTGAATTTTAGTGCCGCAAAGAATGAAGACGGGACAATTGGCGATACCTTACTGATCAACGGGACGTTGAATCCTAAGTTGACTGTAAATAAGGAGAAAGTACGTCTTCGTTTATTAAATGGATCGAATGCGAGGAATTACACATTTAAATTGAATACAGGGGATTCTTTTGTTCAAATCGCAACGGATGGCGGTTTCTTGAATGAACCGGTCACTTTAAATGAAGTAACACTTACGCCTTCAGAAAGAGCGGAAATCATTGTCGATTTTTCGCAGCTCAATACTTCAAATGACTTGGCGTTGGTAAATGAGGATGGGTCTGTCCTTTTACCATTTAAGGTTTCTGATCAAGACGAAGTGATTAGTGGAATTTCAGAAGAGTTGAATGATTTTGTATTGACAGAAGAAGAGAAGAATTTACCAGTCACAAAGAAAGTGGAACTCTTTGGGATGATGGATATGGTAACGATAAATGGAAAAAAGTTTGATCCGGATAGAATTGACTTCACACAACAGCAAGGGGTTACTGAAGTGTGGGAAATTTATAATAAACCCGACATGATGGGTGGAATGATTCATCCATTCCACATTCACGGTACGCAATTTAAAATAATCTCCAGAGACGGAGAAGAGCCACCGGAAAATGAGCAGGGATGGAAGGACACTATCTCAATAAAACCAGATGAGACAGTAAAAATTGCTATACAATTTAAGCATAAGGGTATCTATATGTTCCATTGTCATATTCTTGAACATGAGGATAACGGCATGATGGGACAGGTAAAAGTGGAGTAAACTTTAATTCATCTTTTATGAAAATTGGTGAAGTTTACACTGAAACATGTGGGGAAATGATATGTAATTCGTTATTAAAGCAGCTAGTGTGTATTAGTTCACACTGGCTGTTTTAAAATTAAAATTTATAGTTATATAAAAAATGAATGTATTTATTCTTTCTGAAGGTGGGCTACATTATGTTTCCAAAAGTTAAGAAGTACACTAAGAAAAAGAAAAAATCTATATTAATCGTCCTTTTATATTTGGCAATTATTTTATTTTTTATATGGTTATTAGTTGTTTTATTGCTGTCCTACTACTTGTGGCATGATGAAATCAAAGAAAATCCTTTATTGGGTAAAGTGAATTCTTTTTCTAATTTCTACATGGAAACGTTGAAGGATTCCTCCGATTTTCTCAAGCCATTAGGTGAAACGGATGTTACTTTAAAAGGAGCATCCAATGAAAAAGATAATGTGAAGATTCGGATGAAACAACCAGATAGGGATGAATTCAAACCCGCTATGAAGGATCTTTTAAAAGATAGAGACCTAACTTTCAAGAATATTGATGCTATCTTTGAAAATATGAAATCACCTAAAGAAATTACAAAAGATTCAATTCATTCGACATTTGGCAGAGACGTTATTTATATTTATCACACCCATAACAGGGAATCTTTTTTACCTTATTTAAAAGGCACCGATAAACCGGAAGATGCTTATCACTCAAAAGCAAATATTACGTTGGTCGGTGACATGCTGGGTAGGGCACTAGAGAGAAGAGGGGTAGGCGCGAAAGTGGATTCAGCAGATATTGTACAAGAATTAAGTTTGAAAGGGTTAGACTTTAACAGTTCTTATCAGTTATCGGGGGAACAGGTACGGTCTGCACGTGCGGAAAACAAAGATTTGGAAATTTTCTTGGATATACATCGCGATTCATTGCGTAAAGATTCTACAACTAAAAAAATGAATGGAGAAAGTTTTGCACGTTTGTTATTTGTTATTGGTACTGGGCATGAAAATTATGAAAGTAATCTTTTGTTTACAGAAGGCTTGGATAAGCTTCTTGCTGCTCGGTATCCGGGTTTGTCAAAAGGAATAATTATAAAAGATAGCAGTCAAGGGAACGGAGTTTATAACCAGGATTTATCTCCAAACTCAGTTATTGTAGAAATTGGAGGTGTCGATAATACGGTAGAAGAGCTACATCGGACTACCGAAGCGTTGGCGGACGTGCTAAGCGATTATTATTGGCACAGAGAAAAGTAATCTGTTTGTTTGGAGTCCAACACATAAAAAAAGAAAAAGGATTTTTTAAGGAGTTTCTTCTTTTTAGTTTTAAAACGACTTTTAAGGGAAAAATATCACTGATTGCAAAAATAGCAGGAGGTGAGTCCATGAATACGAAATACGAAGAATGTCTGAAAGCTTGTTTAGAATGTCTAGAAGCGTGTAACGTCTGTTTTGATGCGTGCCTGAAAGAGGACGATATGAAGATGATGGCTGATTGTATCCGCTTGGACCGTGAATGTGCAGATATATGTGCGTTTGCCGCACAAGCAATGACGCGAAATAGCCCATTTACTAAACAGATTTTAGAATTATGTGCAGAAGTTTGCGAACGTTGTGCAGAAGAGTGTGCAAAACATGATCACGATCATTGCCAACGCTGTGCCGAATCTTGCCGAAAGTGTGCTGAGGCATGTCGACAAATGGTAGCTTAAGCAATAGACAGAAAACGTAGCCAACAATGGAGCTATTTCAAGAAGTTGAAAAAGGCTTTCTTGGGATAGCTTCTTTTACTTGATATTTACCCAGAATAAGGAGTGTTATTCAAATGAAAAAGCAACTGCTTTTTTTAAGTATCGCTATGATTATTGGTTTAAGTGGGTGTGGAAATAGTACCAGCAACGAGGAAAGTCAAAACAATAATAGCGAACCCAAACAGGAAGAAATGAAGATGGAGATGAACCATTCCGGCTCAGGTGAAGTCCCTGAAAGCTTGAAGGTGGCAGAAAATCCAACCTATGAAGTGGGAAGCGAAGCAATTATTAAAACAGACCATATGGAAGGAATGGATGGGGCTGTAGCAACAATTGTGGGTGCTTATGATACTACGGCTTACGCTATCTCATATACCCCGGTAACTGGCGGAGAAAGAGTGGAAAATCATAAATGGGTCATTCAAGAAGAAGTTAAAGATGATGACGACAAAACTTTGGAACAGGGAACCGAGGTCACCGTGGAGGCAGACCACATGAAAGGGATGGAAGGAGCATTAGCTGAAATTGATTCAGCAGAAAAAACTACTGTATATATGATTGACTATACTCCGACTACCGGTGGGGAAGAAGTAACAAACCATAAATGGGTAACGGAAAGTGAGCTTTCAGCTAAATAATGTTTTTACAAAGTAGAATAAAAATGTCCCATAAGCCAAAATTTATCGGTTTTATGGGGCATTTTTTTGATAGCATGCTTCAATTCTATCATTTAACTCGATTAAAAGTTGATTTTCAAATAGGCAACTTCCCAATTTAAAGTGTGACGGTTCGGTTAACTTGCAATTTTTATAAGTGAGATATGATAAAATATACTTGATGTAAGTTCTTTTTAGTTTGAATAGAAGTGAAGTCAATTCGATGACCTATAATTTTTCATAAAGAATAGGAGAGAAATTAATTATGAAAAAAAGATTACTCGTAGTATTTGGTTTATTGCTAAGCTTTATGTTAGTCGCTTGCAGCAATGATTCATCGGATGGAAGTGAAGTCAAAGATACAAAAGAAAAGGTACATGAGTATAGCGTTGGAAGTTTTGAAGACGATGTAACAGCATCTATTACATCTCATGAACTGATTGTTAATGATAACGGCAAAGAAACTACATTTGACTTGCCAAGTGATGAATTCTTCGTTTCTATTGCACCATTTGTTGAAACTACACATCCTTGTGCAATACATAGTTTAACAGGGTGCCAAGGAGAACTAGTTGAAAAAGACTTCGACGTGCATATTCAAGACGAAGATGGCAATGTCGTTGTAGACGAAACGATCGCCTCTTTAGAAAATGGATTTATCGATCTGTGGTTACCGCGTAATAAAAATTTCCAAGTGAAAATTACACATGACGACAAAACAGTTGAATCTAATATCTCCACATTTGAAGGCGACAATACTTGTATTACAACGATGCAACTAACATAATTCCTTTAAACATCATCCACTTAGAATCGTGAAGTACTCACAATACTTTTCATGGTTCTTTTTTTATATCAAATTTGATCTCGTGCTATTCCCGCAGAACAAGATTGTTTCTCACCTTAACACCGTTTCTTATTAATCTTTTGAGGGTTGAGTGAATACTTTTATCACATGTGTATGACCATCATCTTCTGTCGTTCTCACTTCCATATAATAGGTATGGAACCCACCCGGTAATGGAATGGGTAAACTTGTATATGCTTCGTATTGATATATATGTCCATCTTCAAAAGTTGTGTTACCAATCATATGGCGATAATGCCCTTTTTCCGTCTCGGTCGGCGTACTTGTCTCCCCCTGGATATATCTGCACATGTCCATTTGGGCAAGTGGTTGTACCAAGATGACCATGTGTATGAACATCACAGATAGGGATAAAATTAATTTAAAACACGAAATAGCACCCCTGTTAGGTGGTGCTATTTTTTTTTAGGAAGCTATATATTGACCCTGTACTTAGGTACAGGGTTTATACTATGTATGAGGTGAAACAAATGGTTTTTCATATAGGTGAACTGGCGGAGAAATGTAACGTTAATAAAGAAACCATTCGGTATTATGAACGTTTAGGACTAATTCCCAAACCTTCTCGTACAGAGTCAGGATATCGAATATACACAGAACAAACCGTTGACCGATTAAATTTCATTAAGCGCATTCAGGAATTAGGTTTTACTTTAAATGAAATTGATAAGCTTTTAGGCGTGGTAGATCGTGATGAAGCGAAATGCCGTGATATGTATGATTTTACTGTTTATAAGATTGAAGACATTCAACAGAAAATTCAAGGTCTCAAAAGAATCGAACAAATGCTTATCGACCTAAAAGAAAGATGTCCCGCAAACAAAGATATTTATGAATGCCCTATTATTGAAACTTTACTAGAAGTTTAAGGACGGAGGAATAGTATTGAAAAGATATCGGATTAGCGTTCAAGGAATGACATGTAAGGGTTGTGAAGAGCATTTGGCTGTTGCGCTTCAAAATATAGGTGCAAAGCGTATTGAAGTTGATTTTCGCCGTGGGGAAGCTGTATTTGAACTTCAAAATGACGTAGAAGTTGAAATAGTTAAAAATGCGATTGCTGAAGCCAAATATCATCCAGGTGGAATTGAAGATTTACAAACACAAGTAAAAGTTGATTTAGGTTGCGAAGATGATTATGACTATATCATTATTGGTTCTGGTGCAGCAGCCTTTTCATCTGCCATTGAAGCTGTGGGTTACGGTGCTAAAGTTGCAATGATTGAACGTGGAACGGTGGGAGGAACTTGCGTTAATATCGGATGTGTTCCGTCTAAGACCTTGTTAAGGGCAGGAGAAATCAATCATTCAGCAAAAAATAATCCATTTACAGGATTACACACTACAACACAAAATGTTGATTTAGCCTTATTAGTACAACAAAAAAATGATTTAGTAAGTACACTTCGAAATGAAAAATATGTGAATTTAATTGAAGATTACGATTTTGATTTAATAAAGGGTGACGCGAAATTTGTAAATGAAAGTACAGTTGAAGTGAATGGCAACCAAATAACTGCGAAACGATTTTTAATAGCTACAGGGGCATCACCATCCATTCCTAATATTCCCGGATTAGACGAAGTAGAGTATTTAACAAGCACTACGTTACTTGAATTAAAGAAGGTTCCAAAGCGTCTCACGGTGCTTGGTTCTGGATATATCGGATTGGAATTAGGACAACTATTTCATAATTTAGGCGCAGAAGTAACTTTGATACAAAGAAGCGAGCGTCTATTAAAAAAATACGAACCTGAAATTTCAGAAGCTATTACTCAGGTCTTAACAGAACAGGGAATTAATTTAGTTTCAGGAGCAGCCTATGAACGCGTAGAACAAGATGGAGACATTAAAAAAGTTCATGTAGAGATAAATGGTGAAAAGCGAATCATTGAAGCAGAACAATTGCTTGTAGCAACAGGAAGAAAACCAAATACAGAATCTTTGAACTTACATGCAGCAGGTGTTGACGTTGGGTCTCGTAGTGAAATCGTCATTGATGAATATTCTAAAACTTCCAATTCCCAAATTTACGCAGCCGGAGATGTAACGCTTGGTCCCCAATTTGTTTATGTAGCTGCTTATCAAGGTGGACTTGCTGCGCGTAATGCAATCGGAGGACTAAATCAAAAGGTGAATTTAGAAGTTGTTCCAGGTGTTACGTTTACTAATCCTTCGATTGCAACTGTTGGTTTAACTGAACAGAAAGCAAAAGAAAAAGGTCTTGAGGTTAAAACGTCTGTCTTGCCGTTAGATGCCGTACCAAGGGCCCTTGTTAATCGGGAAACGACGGGTATTTTTAAATTAGTAGCAGATGCAAAAACATTAAAAGTGTTAGGGGTTCATATAGTTGCGGAAAACGCAGGAGAGGTTATCTATGCGGCAACATTAGCTGTAAAATTCGGATTGACAATAGAAGATCTACGAGAAACTCTTACTCCCTATTTAACAATGGCAGAAGGATTGAAATTAGCAGCCCTTACGTTTGATAAAGATGTATCCAAATTATCTTGTTGTGCTGGATAACAATATTAATTTAAAAGTAGCCGGAATTCCTTAGAGAAAGGAATTCCGGCTTTTAAAATCAATCTAAACCATTGATCTGTATATCACATCTCAGGATTTTACAAAGTGTATAAAATCCAAAGATATAGTTTCAAGAAAGGTATTGTCTGCTTTTTCTCGTATAGGAACCTAGGTCGTTCAGTCACGCAAAACTAAATTAGGTATTAAACGTATATAAATAAGTGAACCTATAAGCTCCACGATTGTTTGGGTCACAATGATGGCCGCTACTAAAGTGTTCACTCCGTCAGGCAGAGCCAATGCAAGAGGAAGAACTACGAGCGAATTACGTATTGCTCCTCCAAATATAAGCGAGCGTCCAGTTTTAATATCAAGATTAAACAACCTAGCAAAGAATCGCGAAATTATGGGCATAATGATCATAAAGGCGATATATATAGGAATTACTTTTATTATTAAATTAATGTGGCCAGATAATTTCCCTATTTGAGATGCTACAACAACAAAAAGTGTAAGAGCCATGAATGGAACAGGAAGCCATGCAGAACTATTTAATATTTTATCTACAGTAGATGCTTTTTTTGCGAATAATTGTACGATGATAGCAATGCCCATTGGAATAACGATTAGCCCGAGAAATGCTTCGAAAAATGGACCGGCTTCCACTATTCCTATAGCTTCCCTTCCCATAAACAACCATAAGTACAAAGGTAACAAGAGCATCTGCGTTACGAAAAGAACAGGGGTTGCCATAAGTAAAAGCTTTTCATTTCCACGACCAAGAGATGTGAACACAATGACATAATCAATACAAGGGGTCAGCAATACTAAATAAACCCCGAGTAATAATGGTGGATATTCTGGTAATAGCTTTGATAGAAGCCATACAACAATGGGTACGGCTATATAGTTAACCGTTAATAAAGCTCCGAGAAAACGACGATTTCCGAACGATTTTTTCAAGGCTGCAAATGGAATCTGAGAAAACATACTGTACATTAATATAGCAATAACTAAAGAAATCGTCACATCTAATCGTCCGGCGAAATCAGGCACGAATAATCCAAATCCAGCTGCTATCACTAGCACAATAACATACAGTGATATTTGTTTTTCTTCTAATTGTTCTCTAGTCCACATTAAAAATTATTCTCCTTTTGTTTTATAAATATCCCCAAGATAACTTAGTCGATTTCATATAATTAGAGAGTGGGGATTAAATGTAGAGTTGAAGTGGAAGTATCTCTCCAACATTTCGAAATAAGTAAGTGATGCAACTGTGAGGCTGGATGAGGAACCCTAATGTCTACTATACCTCAACATTGCCTTTTTGACATGCAAGTATTATACGACAATACGACTTCCAACTATTCAAAAGGACTGTCATTAAGCAGCGCTATAATTTTTGAAAAAGAATTTCATAGGAAATGATAAACACACTTGCATATATAAGCATATGATTATATACTGATGATGAAGTGGAGGGATGATACATGAATACAACAGCAACAATTGATCTGCAACGAGCATCACAACTATTAAAATTGCTCGGAGATCCGACACGTTTGACGATGATGAAGTTACTCAAGTCACATGAATGCTGTGTGTGTGAATTTGTTGAGATTTTTAAAATGAGTCAGCCGGCGATTAGCCAGCATTTGCGTAAACTTAGAGATATTGAGTTGGTTAAAGAAGAACGCAGAGGTCAATGGATTTTCTTTTCGATTAATGAAAATCATGAAGATTATCCGTTTATTAAAAGCATCCTTGAACATCTTCCTGAACAGAATGAATCAATCGCTGAACTGGAGGCACAAGGACTTCGAGTTTGTTGTCAATAAGGAGGAGAAAGTACGTTGGTTTCAGTTATCACCGCATCATTAATTTTCATAATTACACTTATTTTTGTCATTTGGCAACCTAGAAACTTATCAATTGGATGGTCTGCATGTATTGGTGCCGTAATCGCTTTGATAGTAGGCGTAGTTAATTTTCAGGATGTCATAGATGTAACGGGGATTGTATGGAATGCAACGCTTGCTTTTGTTGCAATCATTATTATTTCATTAATCTTAGACGAAATTGGATTTTTCGAATGGTCTGCCCTTCATATGGCTAGATTGGCTAAAGGCAGTGGGATTCGGATGTTCGTTTATGTCAGTCTTTTAGGTGCAGTCGTTGCTGCTTTATTTGCAAACGATGGTGCTGCCTTAATCCTAACGCCAATTGTTTTGGCAATGGTACGAAATTTGAATTTCAGTGAAAAGATGATTTTTCCATTCATCATTGCCAGTGGTTTTATTGCAGATACGACTTCGTTGCCATTAGTTGTGAGTAACTTGGTCAATATTGTATCAGCAGACTTTTTCGGCATCGGATTTGTTGAGTATGCATCTCGGATGATAGTTCCCAATTTATTTGCTTTAGTTGCGAGTATTTTAGTACTGTTTTTATTCTTCCGTAAGGATATCCCGAAAGACTATAAAGTATCAGATCTAAAAGAACCGAAGGATGCTATTAAAGATATAAAGTTGTTTCGACTAGCTTGGGTAATTTTAGGCGTGTTACTCGTGGGCTATTTCTCTAGTGAATTTACAGGATTGCCTGTATCTATTATTGCTGGGATTACAGCCATCTTCTTTATGCTTATGGCACAAAGAAGTCCCGCTGTTCACACGAAGCAAGTAATTAAAGGTGCACCTTGGGCTATTGTTTTCTTCTCTGTCGGCATGTATGTAGTCGTTTATGGCTTGCGCAATGCGGGTTTGACAAGTGTGTTGGCAGATGTCATTCAAATGGCAGCCAATCAAGGGCTCTTTGTAGCGACGATTTCGATGGGCTTTATCGCGGCAATCTTATCATCCATTATGAATAATATGCCTACTGTTATGATTAACGCTTTAGCCATATCAGAAACAACTACAACAGGACCGATTCGCGAAGCTCTAATTTATGCAAATGTCATTGGGTCGGATTTAGGTCCAAAAATCACACCAATCGGTTCCTTGGCCACTTTATTGTGGTTGCATGTACTGTCTCAAAAAGATGTGAAAATCTCATGGGGTAGCTATTTTAAAATCGGTATCATCTTAACAGTTCCTACACTCCTGATTACACTAATCGGGCTGTATGTATGGCTGTCATTCATACAATAAAACACAAAAAGGAGATTTTTACTATGTCGAAAAAAACACTCTATTTCTTATGTACAGGTAACTCATGTCGCAGTCAAATGGCTGAAGGCTGGGGTAAAAAGTATCTCGGAGAAGAATGGCAAGTTCTTAGTGCGGGAATTGAAGCACACGGCGTCAATCCAAGTGCTGTTAAAGCGATGAATGAGGCTGGAGTCGATATTTCGAATCAAACTTCGGATATTATTGATCCACAAATCTTAAATAATGCAGATTTTGTTGTCACGCTTTGTGGAGATGCTGCTGACAAGTGTCCGATGACACCACCTCATGTCAAACGTGATCATTGGGGATTTGATGATCCTGCTAAGGCAGAAGGAACAGATGAAGAGAAATGGGCGTTTTTCCAGCGTGTACGCGATGAAATCGGATCAAGGATTGAACGCTTCGCTAAAACTGGTGAATAAATAAATTAGGCCGTGGATTCATCCCACGGCTATTCTTATATTAAGTATATAAGGATATGATTATGTATTAATGAAGGAGATGTTGATAATGAAAAAGATCGAAATATTTGATCCTGCAATGTGTTGTTCAACTGGTGTCTGCGGACCAGGTGTTGATCCAGAATTAACGCGTGTCGCATCGGCTGTTTATTCACTTGAACAAAAGAAATTTGATATTACTCGCTATAATCTTGGGAATGATCCAGGGGCATTTGTAGACAATGAAGTAGTAAATAAAGTACTTCTTGAAAAAGGTCCAGATGCTCTTCCTTTGATACTTGTTAATAATGAGGTTGTAAAGGTGGGTGCCTATCCGACAAACGAAGAGTTAGCAGAATGGCTTAATGTAAAGACAGCTGAACTTCAGGAAAAACCACGCGTACGTGTTTCAGTCAAGTTTGATAAATAAGGGGGAATAACCATGTATCCATTATTCAATCCAAACAAAACCGTACTAACTCCATTTTTGTTTTTTACCGGAAAAGGTGGTGTTGGTAAGACATCAACGGCCTGTGCGACAGCGGTTTCTCTTGCCGATCAAGGAAAAAAAGTACTTTTAGTAAGTACCGATCCTGCTTCAAATTTACAAGATGTTCTCGATGTAGAATTGACGAATGATCCAATAGCTATTCCAAGTGTAAAAAATTTATTTGCTTGCAATATTGACCCGGAAGCATCAGCGAAAACATACCGTGAAAAGGTTGTCGGTCCTTATCGGGGTAAGTTGCCGGATGCTGTTCTCACAACTATGGAAGAACAGTTATCTGGTGCTTGCACAGTTGAAATTGCTGCATTTGATGAGTTTTCTCATCTGTTAACCGATGAAGATGTGTTAAATCAATATGATCATGTATTGTTTGACACTGCGCCGACTGGGCACACACTACGTTTGTTACAATTACCAACAGCGTGGACCGGATTTTTAGAAGAAAGTACACACGGTGCTTCCTGTTTAGGTCCATTGTCAGGTCTTGGAGAGAAAAAAGAGTTGTATGCGAAAGCAGTCGAGTCACTATCTAATCCAGAAAAAACGACGTTAATTTTGGTTTCCCGTCCGGATATATCTTCTTTAGTTGAAGCGAATCGGGCCTACTCTGAGCTGAAAGATATCGGTATTAAAAATCAGCTACTTATTATAAACGGGCTTCTTCAAACTCATCGGCCTGATGATGACGTGTCAAAAGCGTTTTATGAGCGACAACGCAACGCACTGAAAGAAACGCCTGAAGCTTTAAAGCAGGTTGTGACGTTCTCTCTTCCATTCGTTTCATATTCATTAACGGGAGTTGATAACCTCCGGCACTTATTTAGTTCTTACACGATTACTGAATTTGTAAATGACAGCCTCGGAAAAGAAGCTATTCAGCTTCCAGGCTTAAACAAAGTAATTGATGATTTTTCATCGAAAAACATACGTGTAATCTTCACAATGGGTAAAGGTGGGGTTGGTAAAACATCCATTGCATCTGCAATTGCGGTTGGCCTTTCTGAGAAAGGTCATCGCGTTCATTTGACTACAACAGACCCAGCAGCTCATCTTGCGTACACATTTGAAGATAGTGCTTTGAAAGAGAATCTGACGATTAGCAGTATTAATCCAGAGGTTGAAGTCGAAAAGTACCAGCAGGAGGTGCTTTCTACGGCAGGGGAAGGGCTGGATGAAGAAGGTCTAGCGTATTTGAAAGAAGATCTAGAATCACCATGTACAGAAGAAATTGCTTTGTTCAGAGCCTTTGCAGAAGTAGTTGAGAAGTCGGAAAATGAAATTGTTGTAATTGATACAGCACCGACCGGCCACACATTGTTATTGCTTGATTCAACGGAAGCGTATCACAAAGAAATGAGCCGTTCGACTGGTGATGTACCAGAAAGTGTGAAGAAGCTTCTTCCACGTTTGCGAAATCCAGAAGAAACTGGAGTGGTTATTGTTGCATTGGCTGAGGCCACACCGGTTTTAGAAGCCGCTCGATTACAGGAAGACCTCAAACGTGCAAAGATTGATCCGAAATGGTGGGTCATCAATCAAAGCCTGTACGCAACGGATACTACAGATCCCATTTTGAAAGGGCGTGCAGTTTCTGAAATAGAGTGGATTAAAAAAGTGAAAGAAGACTTAGCACCACAGTGTGCAGTAATCCCATGGTTGCATGAAGAGAAAATTGGTTACGACAAATTGAAAGAATTTATTCTATAAAAATTTGGAGGTAAACTCATGCATAAAGTAGTAATTTTAGGAACTGGACCTGCGGGTTTAACGGCAGCAATTTATCTTGCAAGAGCTAATATGAACCCTATTGTAATTGAAGGTGACCAACCTGGAGGACAGTTAACATTAACAACAGAAGTTGAAAACTTTCCAGGCTTTATAGATGGTATTACGGGACCTGAACTAATGGATAATATGAGAAAGCAAGCAGAGCGCTTTGGAGCTGAATTTATAAGAGGATGGGTAACGGATGTAGATTTATCTCAAAAGCCAATCAAGCTTCAAATTAATGGTATTGGAGAAATTGCCACAGAATCACTGATCCTTTCAACCGGAGCAGCAGCAAAACTTCTTCAAATTCCAGGTGAAAAAAAATACATTGGTTCAGGTGTAAGTACTTGTGCAACTTGTGATGGATTTTTCTACCGAGGTAAAAAAGTGATCGTTATTGGAGGTGGAGACTCCGCGATGGAAGAGGCAAATTTCCTCACTAAATTTGCTTCTGAGGTAGTGATCGTCCATCGTCGTGACGAATTACGGGCTTCAAAGATTATGCAAGACCGAGCTAGACAAAATCCGAAAATTACTTGGGCATTAAATAAGACTCCTGTTGAAGTAATCGGGGACGGTATAAAAATAAATGGTTTGAAAGTGAAAGATAATGATACTGGTGAAGAAGAGATGATTGAGGCAGATGGGATTTTTGTAGCAATCGGACATACACCAAATACGGATTTCTTAAAAGGACAAATCGAAACAGATGAGGTTGGTTATATTCAAGTAAAGCCTGGAAAAACAGAAACTACTATACCAGGTGTCTACGCATGTGGTGATGTCCAAGATAATAAATATCGCCAAGCAATTACTGCAGCGGGTACAGGATGTATGGCAGCTCTAGATGTAGAAAGATACTTAGAAGGTTCTGCAAGTCACGATTGGAGCCAAAACTAACCATGAAAGGCGGAAAAAATGTGAGCGAAAATTATCAGGAATTAGTAAAAAATAAGATTTTTATTGGCGGTGCGGGCGAAGTAAAAGAAGCTATAGAAAACGAAGGTATTGAAGTGGTTATTGATCTGCGAGCAGAAATACTGGAAGGCAACTTTGATTTTCACCGTGTTCACAGTCCGATTGTTGATGATTCCGATGAACATCAGGACGATTCTGTAAAGAACGCGATTGACCGAGTAGTGGAGGCATACAATGCGGACCGAAAAGTTTATTTTCATTGTGCGGGGGGAAGTAACCGAACCGGTACAGTGGCGATTGGTACACTCTTAGCTTTGGGTGCAGCCAAAACGATTGAAGAGGCTGAGAACAAAGCCATGACGGTTCGTCCTAAAATAAACGTGAAACCCCAATTAAAAGAATCATTAAAAAGAATATTCCCAGATGCCTAGGCATTTGATTGGAAAAGAAGGAGAGAACATTATGGACATTACAAAAGAAGCTAAAGCATATATTCAATCACTCTTGAAAGAACAACAAGCAGAAGGTCTTCGGATTTATGCCCTTGAGGGTTGTTGTGGACCGCAAATCGGCTTATCTCTTGATATGCCTGAAGAGTCAGATACTGTTTCTTTGATTAATGACATTCAAGTTGCTATTTCTACGCTAGCTTTAGGGCTATTGGATAATTTAACATTGGATTTTGAAACTGAAGGCGAACAATCTGGGCTCGTCATGATTGGTGCGCCGAATAATTGTTAAATAAAGAGCTCACTTAGGTGAGCTCTTTATTCTTTTTGAGGAGGAATAAAAGATGGAAAAACAAGTTAACCTTAAAATAGGTAGTGGAAATTGTTGTTCTTCAATAAATACTGTTCCTATACATTTAGATTTTAATGAAAAAGAATCAAGTTCATTGCCTGTTGTCATCATTGGTGCTGGACCAGTCGGCTTAGCTGCAGCGGCCCATTTGGCTAAGTTAGGTGAAAGGTTTCTAGTATTGGAATCTGGTACACACGTTGGAAACCATATACTTCAGTGGGGGCATGTTCGATTATTTTCTCCATGGCAATACAATATTGACAAAGATGCAAGAGAGCTACTTGAAAAACATGGTTGGGATGCACCACCCCCTGATGAACTACCAACAGGAAAAGAATTGGTGGAGGATTACTTAGAGAAGATAGCAAATCTACCTGAGATCAAGCCATACATTATTGTGAATTCTAAAGTGCTATCCGTTAGTAAAAAAGGATTGGATAAAATGAAGTCAGCCAATCGCGAAAATGTCCCGTTCATTCTTTATGTTGATCGAAATGGTATGACTGAACAAATTGAAGCGAAAGCAGTCATTGATGCGACAGGAACATGGGGACAACCAAACCCTGCAAATGTTGATGGTGTATGGACGAAGGAAGAAATTTCATTACAAAATAATATCCATTATGGGATACCCGACATTAATTGTAAAGACCGTGAGAGATATATAGGTAAACGTGTAGCTGTAATTGGTGGTGGTCACTCTGCAATCAATACAATTTTAGAATTGACTAAACTAAATGAAAGTAGTTCCGATCAAATCATTTGGATACTCCGCAAAAATAATGTTGAGGAGGCTTACGGAGGTGAAGAGAATGATGCTCTCCAAGCAAGAGGAGAACTTGGCTCGAAAATTCATCAATTAGTGAATTCCGGACGTATAAAAGTATATACACCTTTTTATATCCAGAATATTTTGATGGAAGTGGGTTCTTTAAAAATTTTCGGTGAGTTTAAGGGAGAGAGCTATTCAATTGATGGAGTGGATGAGTTGATTGTTAATACTGGAAGCCGTCCTGATTTTACATTCTTAAATGAAATTAGATTACAAATCGACTCTGCTACTGAAAGTGTTGAAGTATTGGCCCCCTTAATTGATCCTAATCTTCATAGTTGCGGAACCGTCCGTCCACATGGTGAGAAAGAATTAAGACAACCAGAGAAAAACTTTTATATCGCGGGGATGAAGAGTTATGGACGGGCTCCAACGTTTCTAATGGCGACTGGCTATGAACAAGTGCGTTCAATTGTAGCCTATTTAACGGGCGACTACGAGTCGGCCAAAAAAGTGGAACTGGATTTACCGGAAACAGGAGTATGTAGTGTGAACGTAACACCAGAAAAGCAAGAACAATCTTGTTGTAGTACTTCATCAAATTGTTAAAGAAGTAGTTCCGAAAATTTCAATGATGTTGTGTTTAGCCATGGATTTTGTTAAAGTGAATGTATATATTTTATGTTATTAAGTCACTGATCTAATGGTGAAAGTCGTTACACTTTTTGCATATGCAGAAAGAGATTCGGCACAAATTTTCAGCCTTTGGATTCCTTATTCACAGGAGAAGTTAGGCAGACGTATTCGACGTCCATAAATTGCTTTTGCATATCAGAAGAGATACTTACGCATTTTGCGTGAACTATATTAAAACCGATTTTTCCTATTCAGGAAAGGTCGGTTTTTTGCTTTCAAAAAGATATTGAAAGGAGATGGAAGCGGATTTATTGAAAGGAGATGGAAGCGGATTTATTGAAATCGAACAAATTGGGTTATTTTAAAATGCATTTACTTAGCAATCGCTAGGTACAAATGCGTTTTTTTATTTATCTAAAATACAAAACTAGAAAGGGTTGTTAGGTATGTCAATTAATCTTGATAATATGACGGCTGTTCAAAACCAACAGCAAGACGGTATTTTAGGTCACTTGATGTGGTTCTCTGTAGGCAAGCAATTAGTCAAAATGGATGATTTAGAACGGGGACTTGTTCAATCAGGATTACCTGTTGAGTGGATGCCAAATGCAATTCGTCCAGCAGATGCTTTCCGAAGAAGTACGAAGGAGATTGAGACTAGAAAATCTACTGGACACGCTGGTGTATTCGAGAACTTCCTTATACGTGAAGTGTTCTCTGACAAGAGCCACGTGCAAAGAAACATTGTGGTAGAAAAAGTGGATCAGGCCGGTAAACGACTTGATTACAACAGTAAAGCGGGAGTAATCACGCTAGATAAGCAGAATAGTTCTTTAACGTTTATAACAGAGAACGAAATTGCAAAAGAGTTGTGTTATGAAGCAGAGCGAAATTTCAATATTTATAAAGACCATTATTCAGCCCAGCAAGTAAGAGTAATGGTGAGTAAAATACTTCAATCGCTAGCACCCACACCTGTGCGTCCTAATGGCGGTGTTTATTTTGTTCCAGATTCACATACGGAAGGGTTGAATCAACTTGTAAACTTTACGTCCTCTCTTGAGAACAGTGAAGGGTTCAAGATACCCGTCGTTAATACATTCGACAACCGACAAATGGTGAACACGAAGCTAAATGATCATTTGGAATCCATTTTACAGGATTGTAAGTCGAGTGATGGGCTGAAAAAGGGACAAGTGAAAGAGATTATTGAAAATGCGAAGTCTGTTATTTCCAACTATCGTAATTACAAAGGCATTGTCGCCAATGAAGCAGATACGCTAGAGAATAAAATCATGACGATTCGTGCTGCTGTTTCGAAAATGGTAGCGGATCTTTAAAAAGTAACGGAATGGAGAGATTAAAATGACAGAATTTTATCAAACGATAATGGGAAGAAAATTCTATGAAAGAGATGTTGTTGATTGTGTGCAACACGTTAAGATGATTGCTCAAGAACTCGAACGTTCAAATGAATTGAAAGAACAGGAGTTGCAGATGAAGATGCGTGAGTTATCGATAAAAGAACAAGAATTATTTATTCTTTCAGCGAAAAACTAAAATGATTCTTGAAAGGGGGAGTAGGGTTTCATTAGAAGCCTGCTTCCCTTTTCTATCTAAACTAAAAAAGGGGTTAATCAAAATGACAAACACTAATTTTACCAAGTTAGAGGAAATTAAAAAGGCGCTCAATGCGAAGTTTTTTGAACGCAAGGATGAAGTTGAGGGGATTCTTGTTGCTCTACTTTCTAGGCAGCATATGTTGATGATTGGACCTGCCGGAACCGCGAAATCGGCATTGTCTGTAGAGTTAGCCAAGATTGTACAGGGAACAAATTATTTTCAATGGTTGCTAACAAGGTTCAGTACACCCGAAGAAGTTTTTGGTCCTTTGTCGTTAAAAGATCTTGAACAGGGCGTGTACAAGAGGAATACAGCAACTAAAATGCCGGAAGCCAATCTCGTATTTTTAGATGAGATATTTAAAGCAAATTCAGCAATCCTAAATAGTTTGCTAACGCTTATAAACGAAAGGCTATTCTATAATAACGGGACACCTGTAAAGGTTCCTTTGATGTCAGTCATTGGAGCCTCAAATGAATACCCGGAAGAAGGAGAAGGGCTTGAAGCTCTTTTCGACAGATTCTTACTTCGATTCGAACTAGATTATATTGCAGATGAAACGAATTTTGTTTCGATGATGAAGGGCACCGGTCAAAATTTTGTTATGCCTTCTATGACAATGGATGAGTTGGTTCAACTTCAGTTTTTTACTGACATGGTTACAATTCCTGATGAAGTCTATGACACGCTTTCAAAAATCCGTAATGAATTACGTGATGAAGGAATCCGTCCATCTGACAGAAGATTTAAACAGTCGCTCTCAGTGCTTCAGGCGAAGGCTTTGATAAACCAAAGACAAGTTGTGAAAGTTGATGATATTGTCATTCTTGAAAATGCACTATGGGAAACAGTTGATCAAAAGGATAACGTTTCTTTGATTGTTCGTAGCCACGCACAAGATGTGGTTACTCAAAAACTAGATAGGGTTCAGGAAGAGGCGAGTGAAATATATTCACTTATTCAGAAGGATGCCTCTACTGATGCTGGTATGGAAGCGACTCAAAAACTGAAATCGTTGGTTGCAGATTTAAATAAGTTGAAAAAGCATAATCAAAGTAGGGATGGGGATATAGATCCGCTGCTCGATAAAGTGAAGGCGATTCAGCAAGAGGTTCTTGATAGTATTTTAGAGCCAATGGATATTGATACTTCAAGTACAAAATCTGCTGTTGAAATGCCGTTTTAAGCGTAAAAATCGGAAGTTGAAAGCCACGGAATTAATCCTTGGCTTTTTATTCATTCAAATGAAGGGAAGTGTTTCTTTTGAAACCAGCAAAAGCTAAAGTGAAAAGTGGAAATCAATCTGTGTTGAATACAGATGCATTTGATAAAAGGCGTTTTAACGAAATTTATTCTATGTCGCAAAGTCTTCAAAAGCTAAAAGTTGATGGAGAATTACCTACATTTGAGCCGTTGCTCGCTGATATTTGGGCATCGTTATACAAAATGAAGCCTGAATTGAGTGAAGATGATATTCCCGATGATTTGCAAGTGAACAAATCATTTATGGAAAAAATCATGAATGATGACTCGTTTGAAAGTTACCGGAAATATACCCGACTGGATGATTTATCATCAGCCATAGGAACTGTTAAATTTGGAGAGAAAACAAAAGAATGGTTAGCTGAACAAAAAGGCAGAGATGAAGACCTAGAAAAGAAAATGCAGGAAATTCAGGCAATGCAAAGGCAACTTCAAAAGCAGGACCGACAAAATAGGGCTGGTAAAGGTAGTGAGGAGTTACAAGAAGACTTAAAAGATGCAATGTCAGACTTAGGAAGTCAGCTTCATCAGACATTGCAAAACAACAGTCATAGCTTTTCAGAAGCGATGTCACAAGCTATGCAGGAAACGAAACAGGCGAAGGATAGCTTGAAATCATTAGTTGGAGGCACGAGTGCAGGTAGTGGTGACGCAGAACTGAAAAAAGTTCCTTTACGAGATCAAATTTCATTAGTTGAAAAAATTGCATCAGATAAACAGATGAAAGAAATTGCGGATTGGGCTGGTCGATTCAAACAGATAGCCCGTAAAAAGCAAAAATCTAAACATAGTGATTCAATGGAAAGAAGTGGGGTTACGCTTGGCAACGATATTGAGCGATTGTTACCGATGGAGTTAGGTCTGTATACACATCCAATAACGAAGAACGATTTCCTACGTCGCTTTGTGGAAGGCCAAACGATGCAATATGAACAGAAAGGACATGAGGTACTAGGGAAAGGTCCAATTGTGCTTTGTCTGGATCAATCAGGTAGTATGCACAAGCTCGATACCAAATCAAAAGGATTTACGTTAGCACTCATGTCGATTGCAAGAAAACAGAAAAGGGATTTTTGTTTAATCCTGTTTTCTACTCGTACACAAATCTTTAAATATGAAAGAGGGAAAATAAAAAGTTCAGATATGATCAATTTAGCTCAAACTTTCCTAGGTGGAGGTACGGACTTTACACTTCCTCTTGAAAGAGCGATGAATGTAATAAACGAAAGTCGTTTTAAACAAGCTGATTTAGTTTTTATTACAGATGGGGAGGACAAAGTACAAGATTCGTTTCTTGAGTCGTTCAATAAAAAGAAAAAAGAAAAGAACTGTAATGTATTATCCCTTACGATAGGAAGTAATATAAAAACAGTTAACCAGTTTTCAGACAAGGTCGTACAAGTTAAAGATTTTGATGACGTAGGAAGTTTTACTGCGTTTGAAATATAAAGTAAAAACTAGAGGCTTACATTTACAGCAACGAGTTCGGCTTTGGTATCCGGTGAGAATATACCACTAAGAATTTAAATGTTTTATTTTTCAATAACTAATCAAAAAATAAATAGCATACAAAAAGCTCAGACTTAAATCTGAGCTTTTTTTTAGATTATAGAATTTTTTTGTTACACAATCGCGCCCGATTGCGTCAGACAACATCAACTATTATTTTTAAGTGAGACTAGGATTTTAATTCTACGTCGGCATATTGTTCTACGTATTCTTCATAATCAAGAACCTCAATGACGTTCGACCAATTAAGCACTGAACCTACAAAATCACGGATGTCTAAACCTGGAAATTCATAGGTACTATCATCATTAACTGTAGCCGTTGCATCTTCAATAAACGTAACCTGGTATCCTCTGTCGTACGCAGCAATTGCAGTAAATTGGGGACAATACTCTGTATTGAACCCAGTCATAAAAATATGATTAACACCGAGCGATTGTAGTATTTCCTGCAGATTAGTCTTGAGAAATGCACTTGGAGTACTCTTTTCAATAATATTATCTGCATACTTTACTAAATCCGAATCAATATTTCCTCCTTCAGAACCATCAGCTATTGGACTTTCACTATTTCCATCCTTGTGACGTATAAAAATAACAGGTTGTTTATTACGCTTAAAATCTTTTATAAGGTTTTTGACCTTCTTTTTCTCTAGACTGAAATCACAGAAATACATAATTCTATTCACTCTCGAAAAAAATGTACTATTCTATTGTTAATGCTTTTTTGATTCTTTCAATTTGAGCCTATATAATAGAAGGAACAGATCTTATCGAAAGAGGTGGCATGTATGGCGATTATAATACCTTTCAAAACTAGACACCAATTAGAAACAGAAAAAGCGGTTAAAGTTATGCGTGATTGGGAAGCACATTTAGAATGGGAAGAAGCGAATTGGCATAATGTAATTGCTAGAGAAGAAAAAGAAGATCCCTTGTCACAAGAAGAAATTAACTGGCTTAATAATTGGCTTAGTGAAGAAAAATAATAAACGTGGAAGTTATTAAATAGAAGCTGAACTATTTATGTGTTTTAACATGTTTTGGAAAAATTCAAAACAAAGAATGCAATTTGAAACCATATTTATTTAGCAGCTGATTGCCGAATGTTTTAGGAAGATATTAGCATAAAAAAGTGTTTACTCTGTCAAAAGAGTAAACGGCTAAAATGCACAATAAAATGATTATGCACAAATTATACACAATCATTGCCGGAAGTATTGTACCTAAAGTATCCATAGGCGATAAAAGAAACCGGCCTCGGGTATCTAAAAAAATTACAGCGTTGATGAATGTTTAAAACATTTATCAACGCTGTTTTAGTATGTTTACGCATCTTAACTAAAGAACGGCAAGAAAGCCTTATACAGACTATCTTGCGGGTTTCTTTCTATGAAAGAATTAAAACGGTTTATTTAACATAACTGCAGCCTGATTTTCATGCAATACATTTGAGTGGACGTTACCACCATGAATCGTCGTAAACATTTTTCCAGCAGCTTCAAGTAATTTTGACGCCTCTTCAGTGCTCATAGAAGGACGTAAAAAGAAGAGCTGGATTGCAGTCGTTGTATTTTCTGTAACGGCTGTGCGTTTTGAATCCACATAAGGACTTCCAAAAGCACCTTGGTGATCAGAAGAGACAATGATATTTGTTAAATGATTTTGACGTCCATTTAAGCCTTCATGCACAGTTTCTTCATTGCCAATATCAATGACGATTTCTCCCTCAATAAAAGAAAGATCATAAATCCCAATAGGAATCTCATACTGCAAAGAAAAGAAATTATTCATATCAACCGCCGAGTTAAACGGCTGTAAATAATTTTGTTTCGCGATTCGTCTCATTAATGCTTCGATGGAAGAACGGTAACGACTAGGATTTGCACCCAATAATTTCCACACTTCGCGCCATTCTTGAACACCCGCAAAATCAGTGACAGCTTTTTCATCCAGTTCAAAAAATAATTGTTCTTGAAAAAGTTGAAGACGTCCTTTTAGCATTTGAGGAGATTCTGATACGGTAATTTTGGTATAATGGTTAATGCCCATTTTAAAGGTTGGCAAATGGTTTAAGATATTTTGGTTTAAACTTACTTTCAAACGGATCACCCTTTATAGATTAGTTTAAAGATTATTTTAGCATAGGAGGTGTTAAAAAATGAATATATTAGAATTACAAGAAGAAGTGAGGGCTTATGCAAAGGAAATCGGCATTGATAAAATTGGTTTTACGACTGCTGCACCCTTTCGAGAATTAAAAAATCGATTAATTCGCCAACAGGAATTAGGGTATCAGTCGGGATTTGAAGAATCGGATGTTGAAAAGCGTACGAATCCTTCACTTTTATTGGACGAGCCAGAAAGTATTATTGCGATTGCGATTGCTTATCCATCACGCATGGAAGAGTCACCAAAAGGAAAAAAAGGTGAAAGACGAGGGATTTTTTGCAGGGCTTCTTGGGGGATAGATTATCATATCGTTCTAAGAGAGCGCTTGAAACAATTAGAGACGTTTATCCAAGAAAGAGTACCTACAGCTAGATTTCGTTCTATGGTCGATACAGGAGAGTTGTCGGACCGTGCAGTAGCTGAACGAGCAGGGATTGGTTGGTCTGGGAAAAATAGTTCTATTATTACGCCAGAATTTGGCTCGTATGTTTATTTAGGAGAAATGATTACAAATATTCCATTTGCGCCGGATGAGCCAATGGAAGACCAATGTGGCGATTGTACACTTTGTATGGATGCTTGCCCGACAAGTGCGTTAGTTCAACCGGGACAATTGAATGCACAGCGTTGTATCGCTTTTTTAACGCAAGTAAAAACACCTCTTCCAGAAGAGTTTAGAACGAAGATAGGGAATCGTGTTTATGGCTGCGATACTTGTCAGACGATTTGTCCGAAAAATAAACGGATGCATAATTTACATCAAGATGCTTTTAAACCGGAACCAGAACTAGTAAAACCAGTTTTAGAGCCTTTGCTTGATTTATCTAACCGCGAATTTAAAGAGCAATTTGGACATATGTCAGGATCGTGGAGAGGGAAAAACCCGATTCAAAGGAATGCGGTACTTGCGTTAGCACATTTTAAAGAAGAATCGGCCATTCCGAAATTGGCTGATATGTTGAAAAAAGATGCAAGACCGATGATGCGCGGGACGATTGCTTGGGCACTTGGTAGAATTGGAACGGATGAGTGCTTTGATATTCTTCTCGCTGCTTTGGAAGATGAGCAAGATGAAGAGGTCCGCCGTGAAATTGAAATGGCTTTGGGAAATTGGAAGTATTCAGCCCAATCGACAAAGTAGCTGTTATAATAAAAGAAAGTTTAATGAATTGAGGAAGTGCTATTATGCCGATACATGTTGCATTATTTGAACCACAAATTCCGGCAAACACGGGAAATATTGCAAGAACTTGTGCAGGGACGCGAACAGATTTGCATTTAATTAAGCCATTAGGGTTTTCAACAGATGATAAAATGTTAAAACGTGCAGGGCTGGATTATTGGGAGCATGTAAATATTACTTATCATGAAGGAATACGTGAATTTTTAGCTGCATACCCAAGTGGTAAATTTTATTTTATCACGAAGTTTGGGCAAACAACTTATACACATTTTGACTTTTCAAATGTTGAAGAAGATATTTTCTTTGTGTTTGGGAAAGAAACAAAAGGCCTTCCAAAGGAAATTATTGATGAATATCGAGAAACTTGTTTAAGAATTCCGATGGATGACACGCATATTCGATCGCTTAACTTATCGAATACAGCTGCAATTTTAATCTATGAAGCGTTAAGACAGCAATCTTTTGCCGAATTAACGTAAAGAAAAAAGCAGATGGTGGACGAATCCACATCTGCTTTTTATTATGCGAGAAAAATCATGTTGGCTGATTTCCGCGTTTTTTCTTTTGGTTTGTGCCAGGCTTGTCTTCATATCCACCCGTTAAAATTGCAGAAAGGAATGCAACACAAATTCCTAGAATTAAAATAAGTTTCATGACTAATCCCTCCTATGAGATTGCTGTTGTCTAATGATAAGTATACCTTATTTATTTGAAAAATGAAATGCACCTTACATTAAAATCATGACATTTCTTAATGTCCTAAAAAGATTAATTGGTAAGCAAATAATAGCGCGAAAATGTATAGAAGGATTGGTACTTGCTTCCATTTACCTTTAACAATTTTTAAAATTGGATAACTGATAAATCCAAGTGCAATTCCTGTTGCGATACTTGATGTAAGTGGCATGGTTAAAATGATTAAAAACGCTGGGAAAGATTCTTCAAATGATTCCCATTCAATTTCTTTTACGACGCCAATCATTAAGCTACCGACGATAATGAGCGCAGGAGCAGTAATTGCTGATACGCCTGATAAAGCACTAACAAACGGGCCGAAGAAAGCTGCCAGCATAAATAAAATCGCAACTGTTAATGTCGTCAATCCAGAGCGTCCTCCTACAGCAACACCTGAAGAAGATTCAACATAAGCCGATGTAGGACTCGTCCCGAACATAGAACCGATTGTCGCAGCGACAGAGTCCGCTAGAAGGGCATGTCTCGCTCTAGGCATCGAACCATCCTTTTTCAGTAAACCTGCTTGTTTCGCGACCCCGATCATCGTACCTGTTGTATCAAACATCGTTACGATCAGGAAGGATAAGACAACCCCGTATAAGCCATAAGAAACGACATCTGACATTGCTTGGAGCGGGTTCCAAACGAGAATGCCTTCTGGTAATGACGGTATTTTCATAAAGCCTTCAGTAAATTCAAGTTGTTTCGTGAAAATGGCTACAATTCCCGTTAAAATCATTCCAATAAAAATTGCGCCGTAAACATTTAAAGCCATTAAAATGACTGTGACAATTAAGCCGAATAATGCGAGTAAAACAGGTGGTGAAGTTAAATCACCTAATTGGACTAAATTTGACTCGTGACTGACAACAATTTTTGAAAGCCTTAAACCGATAAAAGCAATGAATAAACCGATTCCGGCAGTAATTCCATGCTTTAAATTTTGTGGAATTGCTAAAATTAATTTTTCACGGAAAGATGTGAGTGATAAAATCACAAATAAAATTCCTGAGATAAATACAGCTGAAAATGCTGTTGTATAATCAAGTTGACCATTTGATGCGATGACAACAGATGTAAAATATGCATTTAACCCCATTCCTGGAGCAATTGCAATCGGATAATTAGCAAATAAAGCCATCCATAAAGAACCAACTGCCGCCGAAATAATTGTAGCTAAAAAGACTTGATCAAAAGGAACACCGGCATCCGCTAAAATAATCGGGTTGACGATAATAATATAAGCCATTGTTAAAAACGTAGTCATTCCCGCTAAAATTTCAGTTTTGGGGTTTGTTTTTAACTCCTTTAATTTAAACAAAAAAATTCTCCTCTCAGAAAACGAACGATTAATATTACATTAACAATAATATTCGTTTTTACGTCTAATTTCAATCCTTTTCTTATGGAAATTAGAAATTACTTATTCCAATTACTTTGTTTGTAAATTGGTTTTTTTGCAATGCTTCAAGAAATAGGGCTTTTGTGGATGATGAAAGTAAAAGAAGGTTCTGATGAAGTTCATGCAACGGCTAAAGGGATTCGTCAATGATCAATGCATTAAATAAAAATGGGAGACATCCAAATACTCTTAACAATGAGTTGGATATCTCCCGTTTTTTATGCTTTCATCGTCTGGTCGATGGAAACTTTTTGTTTTGTAAATGGATGGATAAACGAACATGCAATTGCAGTCAGGCGGAATTCACCATCTGCTGTTTCACTGCCTTCGTACATCGTATCTCCTGTTACTGGATGCCCTAAATGAGCAAAATGGACACGAATTTGATGAGTACGCCCTGTTTCAAGCCTTGCTTCAACGATTGTTGTTTGATCTTTACGTTCAAGCACTTTAAAATGTGTAACGGCTTGTTGTCCGGTTGGCGACACGCGACGTCTCGAAGGATGGTGGCGGTCTTTACCGATTGGACGGTTAATCGTGCCACGTGGTCTTCTTAAATTGCCATCAAGTTCAGCTTCGTACACACGTGTTAATTCATTTTCTTCAATCATTCGGTCGAAAATTGCTTTTGCGATTGGATGTTTCGCAACGAGTAAGACACCTGATGTTCCTTTATCGAGGCGATGGATATGTTCAGCATACGTTCCGCCATTTTCCGTCACATAGGCGAAAACAATATTCATCAACGTATCTTGATCTGTTTCTTTTGTTGGGTGTGTTGCGATCCCAGCAGGTTTCCATACACCAAGAATATGTTCATCTTCAAAAAGCACTTGCAAAGTTTCTTGTTCATTTAACAAATAAGTTGACTTTGCGTCCGGTACTTCACATTGAATCGTTGTTCCAGCTTTAAGCGGTGTTTTCCAATCCAATGGGTTGCCATCTACATCTGTCACACTTTTGGCCATGCGCATAAGATGAATGGTTTTTTTACCAGCTTTCCATTCTTCACGCAGTAATTGTTCAATTGTTATGCCATCATCGATGATTTGATAATGAAAAGCAGTCATTTAATTACATCCTTCCGATCCTTATTCACCTTTTGTTTTTGAGAAGAATTCACGAATGTTTTCTGCAGGTTGTCCTCCGACCATGCGTCCGACTTCTTCACCATTTTCAAAGTAAATCATCGTTGGTGTTGCTTCGATTTGATAAGTCATCGCATCACGTTCGAATTCAAGTACATTTAATTGCTTTACATCGACATCCATTTCGTCGGCGATTGGCATCATGACAGGTGTCATTTCTTTACAATATTGACATAATGGACTAAAGAAATAAGCTGTTACAGGTTCTCCAGAGTCGATTTCTTCTTTTAATGCTTCTGGTAAAATAATATTGCCATAATTTTTATCGCCAATTAAGTCGATGGATGCTTGGTTCAATTTGTCTGTGCCGTATGGATTATCTTTTAATTTACTTTTATTCGATTGGTTATTCAGAACAAGAATTAGTACGAATAAAGCAACGATAATACCACCGATTGCTAATAGTTTTTTCAAGTTATTTCGTCTCCTTTTGCCATTTCAACATAAGCATGCTCGTGATGGCGATTAATAAAAATGCGGTGAAAGCTAAAAATGGAATCGTAATGAATCCCAAATAATTCACATAGGCGCCCGTACAAGAAACAGTTCCACAAGACGGGGCACTTGCTTGTAAAAAGCTTAGCTTTTGAATGCCATAATGATATAAAGATAGCATGCCGCCTAAACTAGCAAAAGCGCCAGTTGTTAAAGCGATTTTTGCATTTTTTTGGAATAAACCAATGCCTGCGATTAATAAAATTGGATACATGAAGATGCGCTGATACCAACAAAGTGTACAAGGGATAAATCCTTTTACTTCGGAATAATATAAGGACCCAAACGTTGCAAGTAAGGCGGTAACAGCTATGAAGATCAAGGCGTTTTCCTGTCGTTTATTCATTTAACCAACTCCTATGTGACAGTTTACATATTGATTATAAAGTGAAACGGAAAGCAAGTAAACGAAAAGAGGCTGTCTAGAAAGCAACCGGGCTTCCTAGACGCCTCCTATTTGTGTTTTCGTTTATTTGATATGCTTGTTTGGCAATTTCGAGTTGAATTTTGTCAATATTATATAGATGCTTCTGTCAGTTGCTCAGCATTTTCTGGTTCATGCTTTGTAACTTCTAAATAAAGAATATGTTGTCCATCCACATCTTTCACCGTAAATTCATAACCTTGCTCGATAATTGATTCGCCAGCCATCATGTCAAAACGCTCTGTCATAAACCATCCACCAATTGTATCGATATCTTCTTCTTCAATTGCAATGCCGAGAATATCATTGACATTATCAATGAGTAATTTGGCATCAAAAATATAATGATTTTCACCAAGTTTTTGCACTTCAGGTACTTCATCGGTATCGAACTCATCTTGAATATCGCCGACGATTTCTTCAAGAATATCTTCGATGGTTACAAGGCCAGACGTCCCACCGTACTCATCCATCAGCACTGTCATATGAATACGTTCACGTTGGATTTTTAATAATAAATCACCAATCGGAATCGTTTCAATGACTTGGATAATGGGTTGCATATAATGCGTGACCAATTCATCTCCAGTAGATGGATTTTTAATATACTCGGTTAATAAATTTTTCATATTAATTAAACCGATAATATGATCTTTATCTCCGTTTGTTACGGGGTAACGTGTGTATTGTTCAATACCTTCTGTTGTAAAGACTTCTTGAATTGTCATATCTTTATCAATAGTCATCATTTCCGTACGTGGCATCATAATTTCTTTTGCAATTCGGTCGTCGAATTCAAAGATTTTATTGACATATTTATATTCAGATTGGTTAATTTCACCGCTCTTTAAACTGTCAGATAAAATCATTCGTAACTCCTCTTCAGAATGGGCGACATCAGAATCGGAAAGTGTTTTAAATCCGAAGAGTCCAATGAGCAATCGCGCTGAACCGTTCATTCCTTTAATAATTGGGTACATTAATTTGTAAAAGAGAATAAGCGGTTTTGCAGACATCAGTGTAACTGCTTCTGCTTTTTGAATCGCAATTGTTTTTGGCGCCAGTTCACCAACTACAACATGTAAAAAAGTGACGATTGTAAAAGCAATTAGGAATGAAAGAATCGTCGCAGTACTTGCAGCAATATTGAATTGCACGAAAAGCGGGTCCAACATTAATTTGACAGTCGGTTCCCCGAGCATTCCGAGTCCTAGTGCTGTAATCGTAATGCCAAGTTGACATGCGGATAAATATTCATCCAAATTGTTTACGATTTTCTTTGCATTAATGGCACGTTTATTGCCTTCAGCCACGAGCTGATTAATGCGTGTCGTTCTAATTTTAACAATTGCAAACTCACTCGCAACGAAAAATGCAGTGAGGGCGATCAAGACAGCTAATGCTGTCAAGCGTATGGCAATTTCCAAATAATTACTTTGTTCCGTGCCCGAATGAGGGAAGAAACAAAGTGTACACCTCCTGTAATGGTAAAATAGTTAATTACTTCTATACTAATTTATTTTAAGTTGGAATTCAATTATAACGTCCGGATTTTTTGAAAAAAATGATGGAGAAAAAGAAAAATAGCGTTGTCAAAATGAGAAGGATGTTGTAAAATTGGTACGAAATTTGAAATAGAAATGAAGGTATCGATGATGAACAAAGATAAGCACACCCAGGAACTTAATACATTCAACATCTATCCCCGATTTCTACAAAAACGGGCTGTCTAGAAATTTTACATAAAATTCTCTAGACAGCTTTTTTATCCCGCATTAGATAGGCAGGCCGACTAAAACCGCCATGTCCTGTGGCATCGTCGGCATTAGTATATCCTGTACGTCATAAGACTCCCACTTCAAAATTTAAGCAAAAGCAGTAAAGATAACTGGGAGATCAATGGCCTGTAAAAGCCCGATTGGTTTAACTAATAATTAGTGGGGGCAAGCCCCACTAATTGAAGTTTCACTTTAATCATAGACGTGAAAAGTCATTAGTTCATGAATCATTTTTTTCGCTTGCGCTTCTTCAGGGGGTGTTTGTCCATTCCAGTTGATGGTCCCATCTGATAAATATTCTCCAGTATAGCGTTCATTTTTTAAGAAGAACGAAAAAGTCCATCCGGGAATTTCTGTGTTTTCAAACATCGATTTGTATTTGAAATGTTGCAGCATTCAAAAAACTCCTCTCATAATATTGACCCTGTTCGCATAAAATTGTCATAAAGAAATCGAAAGGGTGTTCAATTGTTTACTCAGCAATTAAAACAATCCATTGAAGACGAGTACCAAGCGTTTCATTATTATAAAACGATGTACAAATTAACTGACGATCCGCTTTGGAAAGCATTTATCGAACATGCTTATGAAGACGAAAAAAGTCATTATGAAATGTTTCAACAACTCTATTATATGCTGACTGGAGAGTTTGTTCAAAACCCCCGAAAAAAATTACCTTGTTATGTGCTAAAAGACGGCGCAAAAGAAGCACTTTTAAATACATTGGAATCGATTGAGACTTATAAAATTATGCTATTAACAGTTCCTTTTCAACAAGCGTACCAGCCAATTTTCATCGCGATGCATGATGAGATGGAGCACGCCATTCGTTTTTCAACGATTTATAGTGCGCTAAAATAAAAAATAGAGTCAATTCAAAGCCGTTCCTCGTGACGGCTTTCGCTTTTTTCTGCTATACTTTGAACGTAAAGATACGGGAAAAGGTGAAGCGATTGAACTTTTTATGGACATTATTATTTATGGCATTTATTGGTGCATTAATCGGTGGTTTTACGAATCATTTAGCAATCAAAATGTTGTTTAGACCGCATGAGGCTAAATATATTGGTTCATGGCGTTTGCCTTTTACACCGGGGTTAATTCCAAAAAGGCGAGATGAACTGGCCAGACAACTTGGGAAGACGGTCACGAATTATTTATTAACGCCTGAGACGTTTAAAAAGAAATTATTAACACCTGAAATGGAAAAGAAAGCAGAAGATTTTTTACAAGCGCAATTAGAAACACATGTGTTAACGTCTGATCGCACGCTGAATGAGTGGCTTCAGTTAGCGGGTGCAACGAATTTTGCAGCACAAGCGGAACAAAAAGCGTTAACAATGATGAATGAGCAACTGCATATTGTACGAAAAAAAGTAACAACTGGTACGGTTGAAGAAATTGTGCCGGAGAAATGGCTTATTGAAGCAGAACAAAAAATTCCACAAATTACGACGTATATTTTGGAAAAAGCAGATGGCTATTTTCAATCGTATGAAGGAAGAGCAATGTTACAAAAACTAATTGACGATTTTTTAGCCTCGAAAGGGACGCTTGGTGGCATGGTCAATATGTTTTTCGGGGAGTCTGATACGCTTGTTAGTAAAGTGCAAAAAGAAGCATTAAAGTTTATCGCCGCGCCGGGAACATTTACGATGTTAAATACATTAATCGTTAACGAGTGGACAAAGCTTCAAAAACGTCCAGTAGAAGAATTACTTGCTGGATTTGACTGGGACGGTTTATTCAGTTCTGTCACAACTTATGCAAAGAAAGAATTGGCGTTAGAAGATCGTTTGGATAAGCCTTTGTCTCTGTATTGGAAAGATGCTTCTAATTGGACGGCGGTTAATTTAACACCGAAAATTACGAAGTTTGCGTTCGAACAAGCAGAATTGCAGTTAGAAAAATCTTTACGAAAGCTTAAAATAGATGATATGGTTAAGGAGCAGGTCGATTCGTTCCCGGTGGAGGTACTAGAAGATTTAGTACTCGGTATTTCAAGAAGAGAATTTAAAATGATTACCGTGCTTGGTGCAGTGCTGGGAGGGGCGATTGGAATCGTACAAGGCCTCATCGTTTTTATATTGAACTTATCTTAGGAGGAATGAGAAATGGCTGTAAATATTTATGATGATGTAAATCGTTTAGAAGGAACTTTTAGACAGACAGAGGAATTCGCAGCAGTAAGAGATGCAATTGCGGCGGTTCAAGCAGATGATGAAGCGGGATTATTATTTAAAAACTTCCGTGAAGTCCAAATGAAAATGCAACAAAAACAACTTCAAGGTGAAGAAATTACACCAGAAGAATTAGAAGAAGCGCAACAAATTGCACAAACTGCACAAAACAATGAATTGGTTATGGCAATGATGCAAGCAGAAATGAAGTTAAGCGGTGTATTAGAAGAAATTAACCGTGTACTAATGAAACCTGTTCAGGAGCTATACGAATCATTCTAATTGGAAAGCTGCCCCCAAAAGTCTAAGAGCGTGACTTTTGGGGGCGCTTTGCGTTTTGGAGTTTCATTGAGGTTTGGGAGTTTTTAAGGCTTTTGGGCTTTGTGGCTTTTTGGTTCGTGGATGGGATTTAGTATTTGGAAGATGGGATTTGGTTTTTACTGTGCGTTTTTAGCATCATTTTTCAAGGAAATTTGATACAATATGTGGACTATTATATTGAAGGTTGGTTACTATGCAAAAGATTAAAATAGATTCAACGTTTAAGGAAGATTGGGTTCGGATGTTTGCGCATCTTGCGAATTTGTTTTTTGAGCAATGCGAAATTATAAAAGAAGATGACGCGGAAGCGATGCGAGTAGATTTTACGATTCAGGAGTCGAATGGTGAAATCATCGGTAAAGCGAAGTTATTGGCGAATGGTCGGGAATATACCTCGGCGTTTTCAGAGCAACTTGTTGAAGGCGATGAAAAATTAACGAGACGTCAACTGAAAAGAGTTCATTCACATTTGTTTTTAGAAGTGTTAGAACAAGCGACGGATATGATGCAGTCATGGGGAATTTTGACAGGCATTCGCCCGATGAAACTTTATCATAAATATCGCAGAGAAGGTCAAACGACTGAACAGGCGATTGAAAATATTATGGAGAATTACCGTGTCTCCCGTGAAAAAAGTGAGTTACTCGCAAAAATTGCGGATGTGCAAAAGAAAGCAGTCCCCGATTTATATGAACTAAAAAATGAAGTGAGTATTTATATCGGGATTCCATTTTGTCCGACGAAATGTGCCTATTGTACATTCCCGGCTTATGCCATTCGCCGTGCAAATGGTCGAGTTGATAATTTCTTGGCTGCGCTTCATGAAGAAATCAGGGAAATGGGCAAATGGCTAACAGAACGAGATATGGGCATTACGACAATCTATTTTGGGGGAGGAACACCAACTTCAATCGAAGCAGATGAGATGGACGCTTTATATCAAACGATGTTTGATTCATTCCCAAATATGGATAAAGTACGTGAAATTACAGTTGAGGCTGGGCGTCCTGACACGATTACACCAGAAAAAATTGATGTGTTGAAAAAGTGGGGAATTGACCGTATAAGTGTCAATCCACAGTCTTATATAGATGAAACATTAAAAGCAATTGGACGACATCATACCGTTCAAGAAACAATCGATAAGTTTTGGTTGTCTCGAAATATGGGAATGAAAAATATTAATATGGATTTAATTATTGGCTTGCCAAATGAAGGCGAAGAAGAATTTGAACATTCATTGGCAGAAACGGAAAAGATGCAGCCAGAATCTTTAACGGTTCATACATTATCGTTTAAACGTGCATCGGAAATGTCTCAAAACCGCAGTCGTTATAAAGTGGCGGATCGCAAAACGGTTGAGCGAATGATGAAGCGCGGCGAGCAGTGGAATGCAGAAAATGGCTATCTGCCGTATTATTTATATCGCCAAAAAAATATTTTAGGTAACTTGGAAAACGTTGGGTATTCAAAACCAGGCGAAGAAAGTATTTATAATATCGTCATTATGGAAGAAGTGCAGACGATTATCGGCATTGGTTGCGGTGCGTCCAGTAAGTTTATCGATCCAGAAACGGAGAAAATCACGCAGTTTTATAATCCAAAAGATCCTGCGGCATATGTGATGGCATATGACGAGTCGATTGAGAAAAAATTAGCTTATTTAAATGATATTTTTCCAATGGAAGAGAAAATAAAATAATAAAATCCCTCTCGTGTAAAAGTTTTATATGAGAGGGATTTTTGTCATCCGAAAAACTTTTTTAAAATAAAGGATATTGCTTTTTAAAGTCGAATAAGACTAAATGAATGAATATTCATTTTTATGGGAGGATGGGGAAATCATGTATCAGACAGTTGAACTAAAAAAAGATGGACGTTTGGCGGAGGTTGTTTTGAATCGACCGGCTTCGATGAATGCGATGGACGATGTGATGATGCGCGAACTTGGGGATGTATTTGAAGCATTGCAACAAGATGAAGTGACTCAAGTTGTGTTAATTCGTGGAGCTGGAGGTGCGTTTTCAGCGGGGGGCGATATTAAGAAGATGGTCGATCCGAATAACTCGTTAGATATCGGAGAAGCGATGGTGGACGTATCTAGATTAGCGAAAGCATTATATAATTTGCCGCAAATCACAATTGCGGCGGTGCACGGGGCAGCGGCTGGGCTTGGTTTTAGCTTAGCATTGGGTTGTGATTTTATCATTGCTGAGGAAGATAGTAAATTGGCAATGAACTTTATTGGTATCGGATTAGTTCCTGATGGAGCAGGGCATTTCTTTATGAAAGAACGAGTTGGCACGCCGCAAGCTAAAAAGTTAATTTGGTCGGGGCAAGTGATGAAAGGAAAAGAAGCACTGAAAATCGGGTTAGCAGATGAAATCGTTGAAAGTGGACAAGCAATTGCGGCTGGAAAAGCGTATGCAGAAAAATTACTCGCCTCACCAATCGCTTCAATGATTGCGACGAAGAAAATTTTACATAGTAGTAAGCAGTCAGAACTCGATGAAGTGCTACGTCTGGAAAGTGAAATGCAAGTCAAAATGCGCAATACAAAAGATCATTTAGAAGGCATTCAAGCATTCGTGGAAAAAAGAAGACCGAGTTTTGTTGGGGAATGAGCTTTAACTATAAAATGTACTAAACGGTAACAAACTAGAAAACAGAGACCAATTATCCAAACTCAACGAAAAAAAAGCGAAGCGTCAAGAAAGTCACACATTTAGACTTTCTTGACGCTTCTCTATTTGTCGATCAATGCGCGCCAATCGAAATCGCCATGCTCAATCGCTTTTAAAAGTAGTTCGGCAGTTGTGCCATTTGTTGCGAGTGGGATGCGGTATACATCACAAAGACGCAGCAATGCACTAACATCTGGTTCATGTGGTTGCGCTGTTAGTGGATCACGGAAAAACAAAACTAAATCCATTTCGCCCGTCGCGATCATTGCGCCGATTTGTTGGTCGCCCCCCAATGGACCAGACATTAATCGTTCAATATTTAAATTTGTTTCTGCCATAATTCGTTTTCCAGTTGTGCCAGTTGCAAACAGTTTATGTTCTTTAAAGAAATGTTCGTAAGCAATTGTAAAATTGACCATTTCTTCTTTTTTCTCATCATGTGCGATTAACGCAATTGTTAGCTTCATGTAAAACACCTCTTCTAATCATCTTTTGATTGTGATGCTTTCATTTCACGTGGAAAACAAAAGATTATGACTGTTTTAGCAATATTTGGACATTTTTAATTAACTGTGAAATAAAATAAGTTGTCCAGTTGGAGAAGCAAGACGATGTGTCGTTTCAAGTAGATTTTTCTCCTCTAACATTGCTTGTCCTTTTTGCTTAGCCTCTTCGTCATTCGTAGCTTCCACGGATTCATCGATAATAACTTTCCCTTTTGACTCGTAAGCTGTTAGTTTATAAATTTTCATCAAAAACTCTCCCCCATTCTTTGATTAATTTAAGTATACTATGAAAGTTGCTAAAGTGAAACTTCAATCAGTGGGAATTTTACTGCCCGTTAATGCGGGATAAAAAGAAACATGAATCTTTTTGAAGGAAGAGAAATGTCGAATCAATAGAAAAAGACTCGATGAAAAAGATGTCAAGAATGCTTTTTTTATGATAAAATAAGAACAAATATTCGTGATTTAAAGAGTGGGGAGGAGGGACGATATTGACTAATATTCGCTTTTTACATACAGCTGATTTGCATTTGGATACACCTTTTAAAGGAATGGCACATTTTCCAGCGGAGCAATTTGCAATATTGAAAGAAAGCACTTTTCAAGCTTTTTCAAATTTCATCGCATATGCAGTTCGGACGAAGCCAGATTTTATTGTCATCGTTGGTGATATTTATGATGGGGAAGAACGGAGTTTGCGTGCACAATTAAAATTTCAAGAAGGGATGAAACTTTTACAAAAGGCGGAGATCCCCGTTTATTTATCGTACGGAAATCATGATCATTTAAAAGGGAATTGGACGCGCTTTGAGCTACCCGAAAATGTGCATGTATTTAACGGAGAAGTTGAAGAAAAATCTTTACAAGTACGCGGTGAAACGGTTAATTTGTATGGATTTAGTTATCCCGAACGTCATGTACGACAAGCGATGATTGATTTATATCCTGTTGCTGAAAATGACGCATTCCATATCGGTTTATTACACGGAAGTGTTGACGGAGACGAAACGCATGCGGTGTATGCACCTTTTACGAAAGCGGCTCTCTTATCGAAACGTTATGATTACTGGGCGTTAGGTCATATCCATAAGCGCCAACATTTGCAGACGGAACCGCCGATTGTTTATCCAGGAAATTTGCAAGGGCGTCATCGGAATGAACGAGGGGTTAAAGGGTTTTATGACGTCACTTTATCGAAAACGTCGAGCGATTTAACATTTATTCCAGCATCAGCGATTGTATTTGAAAATGTTCCAGTTTCTTGTCAAGGGATTCGGCATGCAGGAGAATGGTTCGATCTTTGCGAAGACGTGCTGCATGCTTTTACAGAGCAAGTTGGTGCAGCGGTTGTTTCGCTTCAAATGGTGGATATTGACGCGGAGGCAGATGCCTTATTCCAACAAACTTCAGAAGAAGAGTGGTTATTCGCTTTACGCGATCGCTTTCAACATCATTCTCCATTATTATGGATTCGAGCTATTCAGTTTGAAAGGCAAGTTATAGAAAATGACGCATCGGAAATTTTATTAAATCCTGTGATGGAAACGATGGAGCATTGGGGAAAAGAAGATTGGGAAACATTATTAAGTGATCTGTATCAACATACACGTAGCATGAAATATTTGGAACGTTTAACTGCCGAAGAAGTTGAAGAAATTCAAATGGAAGTAGAAAAAAGTCTACGTATTGAATTGTCGGAAAGGAGGTAATCGACAGATGAAAATTGAAAAATTGGTTATTTATGGTTTCGGAAAGCATGAAGATGTCACTGTTGAACTGGGTTCTTCTATCAATATACTTTACGGGCATAATGAAGCGGGAAAAACGACGATTCAACAATTTATTTTGCATATTTTATTTGGCTTTCCGCCGCGAAATAGCCAGTTTTTACGTTATGAACCGAAGTCGGGGAGTAAATACGGTGGACAAGTGCATCTCCGTGATCCTTTATACGGCAAATGTATGATTGAAAGAGTGCGTGGAAAATCTGCAGGCGATGTGAAGGTTTATTTTGAAAATGGGGAACAAGGAGACGAAAAAGCTTTAAAACGATTGTTAAGGCAATATGATCGTGCATCGTTTGAAGCAATATTCTCCTTTTCATTATTACAGTTACAAGACTTTGAGAAAATGGACGAACAGCAATTTAGTCGTACATTACTCGCTTCTGGTACAACGGGTGTGGATCATTTACTGCAGATTGAGTCCAAAATGGAAAAAGAAATGGAACGTCTTTTTAAGAAAAACGGACGAAATCCAATGCTCAACCAAAAATTAAATGAGCTTAATACTTTGGAACAGGAGCTACAAGAGCATCGGAAAAAGTTGGATCATTATGCACCAGCGATTCGACGTTTAAAAGAAATCGATGAATCTTTATTGACTATACGAACGGAAATGAAAAGGTTAACGGATGAAGTGCGTCAATTGACAACGGCACGTCAATTATATCCTCTTTATGTAGAAAAAGAGACAGTGACGAAAAGATTGCAGTCGATCGGCAGTCAACAGTTTCCGGCAGATGGGATTGGACGTTATGAAACGATTCGTCATAAATTGACTGAAGCGGAAGCAATAGTCTTTAGTTTACAAGATGAAATGAAAAGACTGGAACAAATCTTAGAAGAACAAGTGGAAGAAGAGAAGTTAATCGGGCTCAATCAATTGATTGCCAAAGAGTCTGACTGGCATCGTAAATTATCCACAATGACAGCATTAGAAACAGAGCAAGCGAGTCTACTCGAAAGACAAGCGCAGTTAGGCAGTCGCCTTGGGATGCAAACGCCGGAAGAGATGGAAATCCTTATCCGGGCAGATGCTTCCATTCGAAAAGAAGAAGAAATGTATGAGCGCTTAGAAAGTTTAAAAGCTTATGATCAGGAACTAGTGCTAATTGAAAGAGAACAAAAAAGATTACAAGAAGCGCTTCAGCGAATTAGTGAAAAGGCTCAATATGTAACGCGACCGTCTGATGAAGCGATTGCGCAGGCGAAAAACTGGCCGTCGATACAAAAGCAAATGGCGGAAGCAAAGGCTTATCACGCAATACAAGCGCAACAACAGCAACAAACGAAAAGAATCGGCATGATTTTTATTGGATTGGCGTTGTTATTAATTGGCTATAGTTTAATCAATCAACAATATGGTCTGTTATTTATTGCAAGTCTGATTCCTGCGGTGGCTTTATTTTATTTAAAAAGCAGGATGAATGATTCGAATGCGCAAGAAATGGACGAAATACTTGCGACTTATCAAGGGCGAGAACAGGAAATGACAGATTTAGTCATTCGTGTAGAATCTTATGAACATGAACGAAAGAAATTGAAAGAAGAGAAAAGTCAACTTGAACTGGACATGCATCGCTTACAAGAAACATACGATGGATTGCTTGTAGATATTCAGCAAACTGAACAATTACTCCAAACTTTTTTAACACATTATGGCATTGACGGATTGCCTTCAGCAACGATTATTCCAGAATTATTTCGGATGATTCGCGAAATCCAAGAAGTGACTCGTCAATTAACAGATGTGAAAAAGAAAAGAGCGCAATTCGCGTCAGAAATCGGGCAACGAATGCTGGAAGCGGAAGCGATTTTAAAACAAGACATCCCACGAGAAGATTTATATGACTGGATTCGAAAAGAGCAGCAAAGACATTTGCAAGTGATGGAACGTCAAAAAGCACAAAAGATGCGACGCAGTGAATTGGCAAATGAGTTACAGGAAAAACAAACATATCGTCAATTTTTGCGTGAGCAAATTCAAACATTATTCCAAGAGGCAAATGTGGATGGTGAAGAAGCTTATTATGCTGCTTATCAAATTCAGCAAGAAAAGATTGCGCTTATGGAACAACAGAGGACGATTGACTTACAATTGGCGGTTCATGGAGAATTTGAAATTGACATGTCTGAAACAGATGTTACATTAGAAAATAGCATACAAAATTTAAAAGAAGTGATAGAAGAAAAAGGGCAAGATGAGACAGTTTTGGTGGAAGAAAAGGCGAAGTTAGAAAACCAAACAACGGCTTTAATTACAGACGAAACCTATAGTCAATTGCAGCAGCAATTTGAAGTCGAAAAGGCACAGTTTACAGAACTTGCGAAAGTATGGGCAACGAAAAAAGCATTGGCTGCAGCAATTGCACAAATGATGGATGAATTAAAAGAAAAGAAACTGCCCAATGTTTTAGCGGAAGCGTCCAGTATATTTGAGAAGTTAACGGACGGACGTTATGCGTCATTACTCATCACAACTGAAGGAACTTTCGAGGCTGTGTCAACGTTTGGCATGCATTTCCCAATCATTGAATTGAGTCAAGCGACGAAAGAGCAAGCTTATCTTTCGCTGAGATTGGCATTGGCAGGCTCGATGATTGAAACGGCGCCATTCCCAATTATTATGGACGATCCATTTGTCCACTTTGATGAAACGAGACTTTCGCATATAATTGAAGTATTGGAACAATCCACAGCACATCAATTTATTTATTTCACTTGCCATGAAGACATGCAGTACCGTTTTAAGCGAGCGAAGACAATTAATGTTTCTGAAATTGGAAAAATAAGGAGCGATAAATGATGAAAAAACTACTCGATTATCAAGTAGGCGAATCCATCGATTTATATTTAATGATTAAGCAAGCAACAACAGGTGTGACAACGAAAGGTAGCCCGTTTATGACGGTTATTTTACAGGATAAAAGTGGTGATTTGGACGCGAAATTATGGGACACGACGGACACGCATGTTGAAACTTATCGTGCGGGTACGATTGTACGAGTTGGCGGAGATATTCACGAATACCGCGGTAAAAACCAATTGCGCATTAAAAGCATTCGACCCGCGAAAGAGGAAGAAGGCGTTACACTTGCTGATTTAATTCCTTCTTCTGAAAAAAGTAAGGAAGTATTATTTGAAGAATTAATGGGCTTCTTTTTTGAAATGAAAAATCCACAGATTCAACGCATTACAAGACATTTATTGAAAAAACATGAAACAGCATTTAAAACGTATCCAGCAGCAACGCGCAATCATCATGATTATGTATCAGGTTTAATCGATCATGTCGTTTCAATGTTGAATTTAGGAAAAGCAATTGCCGATCTTTATCCGACATTGAATAAAGATTTACTCTATGCGGGCATTATTTTACATGATATTGGAAAAGTCATTGAATTATCAGGCCCAATTGGAACGCAATATACGGTAGAAGGAAATTTACTTGGCCATATTACGATTATGGTCAATGAAATTGAAAAAGCTGCCGAAGAGTTACAAATTGAAGGCGAAGAAGTGATGTTGCTTCAGCATATGGTGTTAAGCCATCACGGGAAAGAAGAATGGGGCAGCCCGAAGCGCCCGATGTTAAAAGAAGCGGAGATGCTTCACTATATTGACAATATCGATGCGAAGATGAATATGTTAAATCGCGCACTAAGCCAAGCAAAACCAGGAGAGTTCACAGAAAGAATTTTCCCACTTGATAACCGCGCATTTTATAAACCGACATTTGAGCAATAATAAAAACTACTTATGAAAAGCTGAAGCTTTTTGTAAGTAGTTTGGGGGTAAAAAGCCTTGAAATCGAGGCACTGAAAAATTTGCTCGAGGCACTGAAAATCTCTTTAGAGGTCCTGAAAAACTTGCTTAAGGCACTGAAAATTTTCACGGAAGCACTGAAAAATTATTAATTTGCTATAAATCCGCGATTAAATTAGCGGAATTGAAATCAAATCCTTCACTCGGGGAATTTGCCTAGCACGTTTTCTAATAAATGCATAGGATACAAAAGAGAGGGGGTGCCTTCAATGAGCGGATACCACCAAGGGTCTACTGGATCAGGTTTTGCGTTAATCGTCGTATTGTTTATTTTGCTCATTATCGTCGGTGCAGCATATTTATACTAATATGATTTGGTGAAAATAAAAAAAGAGGCTGTCCAATAGCTTTGCTATTGGACGCCTCCCAATTATTTATGCGTTATTTTATTGCATTCCTTTACTTTTTGGGCATTTCTCTACCGAGCATGAAGTCTAAAAAAGTAAGGGAATGTATTATTTCCACGCACAAAAAAGGGGACAGACTCTTTTTTTATAGCGCAAAAAATACTTCAACGAAAAATGATAAAATTAAAATCGTTATTAAAACATTGACAGTTGTATATATTTTGGATTGTTTTTCCTCGGGGATTTCCCTTGATTCGCATAGTGCATAGGTCATTTTGTTAATTTGGAACAGGTAAAATAATGAAAATAAAACTGTAATTACAAGGATCAAGTTTTGTTTCCCCCTTCTTTAATCATCTATTCGTTATAATAACAGAACTCGTTGCAGAATGGAATATTGAAAGCTTATCCTTCATTTTCAACCAAAGGAACCGTTGTAATTTTCTTGGCATTTTGGTCAATTGTTTGTTCTAAATTATCAATGCCGCGTTCGAAAATCTCCATAAAATCGTCCCCGTAAATATTGCGCACAACGGACATGACTTCAAGGAATTCTGGGAATTTGCCATATAAATCTTTAATCGGAAGAGAACCATCTAAAATACCGTGTTCAGTATTGTAGTAGTTATCGTTCATTTCCAAAATGAGGTTTTCTCCCTCTTCTGTAACACGAATATATGTATTTCTACGGTCATCTTCCTTTTTATAAAATTGAAGATAGCCACGCTCTTCTAACTTTTTCGAAAAGTTAAATGCCGTTGAAACATGCATGACGCCAAACTTAGCAACATCAGAAATTGTTGCAGCTTGTAAATGATAAGAAATCCATAAAATATGATGCTCGTTAATATTTAAATTATAAGGGCGAATCCATTCTTGCCAATCCTTTTCAACAGCTTTCCATAATGCTTTTGACAATTGTGCAATGCGTTGACTGTAAATCATTGCATCTTTAAGTGAATATTTCTCTTCTGACATAATCGGCACCTGCTTCCAAAAAGTTTTTCTTTTATTATAGCAAGAAAACAAAAAAGAAAGAAGTGTGAATTGAATAAATCTTTTATTTAGATAAAGCGTTTTCAAAGAAGGAAAAGTTTTCGAGAAACCAAAAACGTTGATGTGACTGGGGTTTGTAAAGGATTTAATGAAGTTCGAATCATTTAAATTATTTTTAATTTCTAAGAACTTTATGGATAAATATTAGTTATTGTATGAGGTTTATAAGTTTTTTCAATGAAAGAAAAAGTTGCCCGGTTTATTTGGGCAACTTTTTTAGAGAATTACTTTTCATTAGATAAAATTGAATGCTCAAGTTTTTCCAGAGATTCTTGGATTGCAATGAGTTCTTGATGCAATCTGTCGTTCATCGGTTCGGTTGTGTTTTTCAAATTGCCAACAGACTGCTTCACGTAGTCAACCGCATCTGGAATTTGATCTTTTGCTTCGCGTGATAAAGAAGCGAGAGAATTTTTAAGTTGAGCTAATTTTATTTTTAATTCTTGATAATGATCTTGCCAATCTGCGCTTACAGTCGATCGAAATTCATCGCCCGATTTTGGCGTGGAATATAAAACTGTTACTGCACCTGCAATGGCTCCAGTTGTTAAACCAAGAAAAAAAGTTGACGCTTTCATAGGAGAGTGCACCTCTTTCTTCACTATTTACTAATTTAATTAAACCATGCATTGATACAAGGCGCAAATAATATTCGTTCTTAATTTTAAGAAAAAAGTGGACTGATTTGTTATGCTTCTAAACTAGTACGAATATTCGTAGCAAGTTCTTGGATTTGGTCAGGTGTCCATTCGTTTTGCTTTGTTTGCCATGTGCTTAAATCAAATCCGTCCGTTTCATCATATCGAGGAATAAAGTGTAAATGATAGTGGAAGACGGTTTGTCCCGCCGGCGCCCCGTTATTTTGCAATAAATTCAGACCAGCTGGTTTAAAATAATCTTTTAAAGCATTGGCAACTTTTGGCGCTCGCGCAAAGAAGTTTGCCGCGTCTTCTTCTGTAAAGTCGTAAATGTTTTCAACATGCTTTTTTGGGATGAGCAGTACATGTCCTTTTGTAACGGGCATAATATCCATAAAAGCATAAACATGTTCATCTTCATAAATTTTAGCACTTGGAATCGAACCTTCAATAATTTGACAGAAAATACAACTTGTCATTTGAACACTTCCTTTCATTATTTAGCTTATTGTAGCATATTTTTTAAAATAGTATGATGGTGACAAGAGAATTTCCCTAAGTTTTTTGGTAGGATAATAAGAAGAATGGAGGATGAATATGCCAGTTTTAAAACTAAATAATGTGACAGGTGGTTATACGAGAAAACCTGTTTTGCATGATTTATCATTTGAGTTAAAAGAAGGCGAATTAGTTGGCTTAATCGGCTTAAACGGTGCTGGAAAAAGTACAACGATTAAACATATTATCGGTTTAATGAATCCACATGAAGGAGAAATTGAAGTAAACGGCGTTACTTTCCAACAGGATCCTGAAAAGTATCGGCAATCTTTTTCTTATATTCCTGAAACGCCAGTTCTTTATGAAGAATTAACATTAAAAGAACATTTAGAGTTAACGGCGATGGCATATGGATTGGACAAGGCAACATTTGAAGCGCGTTCCGAAATGTTATTGAAAGAATTTATGATGGAGAAAAGATTAAGGTGGTTTCCGGCTCATTTTTCTAAAGGAATGCGTCAAAAAGTAATGATTATGTGTGCTTTTTTAGTCAATCCGTCATTATATATTATCGATGAGCCGTTTGTTGGACTAGATCCGATTGGCATTCAATCACTTCTAGAGCAAATGGAAACACGTAAAAAAGAAGGGGCATCTGTCCTGATGTCTACGCATATTTTATCGACAGCGGAAAAATATTGTGATCGCATTATTTTACTGCATGAAGGACGTGTGCGTGCACAAGGAACGATGGACGAGTTACGAGCGGCATTTGGCAAGATGGATGCTTCGTTAGATGATCTCTATATTGCGATGACAGAGGAAATGTCCCATGAATGATTTTCGTGAAATGTGGGGAAAACGATTTTTCCATTATATGCGTGAATTACAACAGTATATGCAATATATTTTTACGGGACATTTAGCCATTGTTTTAGTTTTTGCGATTGGTGCAGGCGGGTATGCGTATAGCGAATGGTTGAAGGAAGTTCCGCTTGATTTTCCGGCGGCGCTTTTAACGGCACTTGTGATCGGGGGAGCACTCGTTTATTCGCCACCTGTTACTTTGTTAAAGCCAGCGGATATTGTTTTTTTCTTGCCACTCGAAAAACAATTACCTGACTATATGAAGAAAGCATTGAAATGGTCGAAAGTTTCTCAAATGCCTTTACCACTTATTTTATTTATCGTCGCATTACCGCTTCTATCGGCAACGGAAACAGCATCCACGAGTGTTTTACTTTGGCTTGCAGTTTTTGTCGTTATCTTGAAATGGATGTTTGTGGAAACTGAATTCTTAGTGCATTTTGCGCGAAGTGGACAAGGGATTTGGCAAGACCGATTTATTCGATTTATTATTTCTGGGCTGCTTATTTATTTTTGGCTAAGTCCTTATTTTTATATCATCGTTATTCCAGCGATTGCACTCGCATTTTATATGGCTTATTGGCGTAAACAAACTGCAAGTAAACCATTTCCGTATGAACATTTTATTTCATTGGAACAAAATCGAATGATGCGTTTTTATCGATTTGCAAATTATTTTACAGATGTCCCGCATTTGAAAGGGAAGATGAGTCGCAGAGCTTGGTTAGGCATGTTTATGCGTCCGCCGGAATTCGGTAAAACGATGTCGCAGGCCTTTTTAATTCGAAGAACTTTTTTACGTACAGATGATATTTTCTGGCTTTGGGTTCGATTAACGGCAATTTCAGTCGTTGCAACGTATTTCATTACGATTCCAGTTGCAATTTTATTATTTGTTGCTGCACTTGCTTTCGCTTCATCGATCCAATTAATTTATGCATTGCGTTCGGGAGACGAATTTCGAATGGACAGATTATTCCCAGAACCAAAAGCATATCGAACAAATGCCATTCGTCAAACTGTGCGCGGCGTTCAGTGGTTGCAAGCGGTATTTGTACTGATCATTGGTTTCGTTTCGTTTGGTGTATCTATTACGACATGCTTACTCTTTATCGTTATAGTTGTCGTGTCTGAAATCACGATTCGTTTTACGAAAGAAAAACAAAGTTAACCTTTCCATTTTAGAAATGTTTAGTGGAATATTCAAAAAACACTTGCAACTCACCACTGTTTTTTTATATAATAGTGAAAAGGCGTCAGGGGTGAGTGGAATGGAAAAGAAATATTCACATGTCGACTTCATGAAAATTGTAAGAAAGAATAGCTCTACAGTACACGCTGAGAAATTGCTGAATGATATTTACATGGACATGTTTTTAAATCGTATTCACCGAGAGCAAACGAGAAAAAGAATCATCTGCCTAATTGACGAAGCACTAGACCAACGAGATAAAGAGAAATTTAAACTATATGCAGAACAACTATCTGAATTTGAGGAAGTCCTATAAGGGAGGCTGCCTTTGAAAGTCGAAATTCATGACTTTCGTGGCGCCTCGCTTTTTTGTGTATGTACAGTTCTAGTTAATTATGTTTCACAATATGTTGCAAGGGAACCTTAAAGATAAGACAACGAGAGGGAGGAGGATTCGTGACATGAACGCCTGTTCCTTTTTTCTCGTGTTTTTTTCTGAAATATGATAAGGTGAAACTAATCTGTACAGGCGATTTACTGCTTGTGAATGTGGGTATAATTGAACGACTAATCAGTGGGAGGGACAATCTTGGAAAAATTTGAATTGCAGGCCCCATATTCTCCAGCCGGCGATCAACCGACAGCGATCGCAAAGTTAATAGAAGGCGTAAACGAGGGAGAAAGACATCAAACATTACTGGGGGCAACAGGAACTGGGAAAACATTTACAGTTTCTAATGTTGTCAAAGAAATTAATAAGCCGACTTTAGTAATGGCCCATAATAAAACATTAGCGGGTCAATTATATAGCGAATTTAAAGAGTTTTTTCCGAATAATGCAGTGGAATATTTCGTTAGTTATTATGATTATTTCCAACCAGAAGCTTATGTAGCACATACAGACACATATATTGAAAAAGATGCCAGCATTAATGATGAAATTGATAAACTTCGACATTCAGCCACATCATCATTATTCGAGAGAAATGATGTATTAATCGTTGCATCGGTCTCTTGTATTTATGGACTTGGTTCGCCAAAAGAATACCGGGACATGGTTGTGTCGATTCGAAAAGGAATGGAAATTGCAAGAGATGAATTGCTGCGTAAGTTTGTTGGCATTCAATATGCGCGAAATGATATTAATTTTACACGCGGAACTTTTCGAGTGCGCGGAGATGTAGTGGAAATCTTTCCTGCCTCACGTGATGAAAGATGTATGCGCATTGAATTTTTCGGTGATGAAATTGATCGAATTCGAGAAGTAGATGCATTAACAGGTGAAATTATTGGTGAACGTGAACATGTCGCGATTTTCCCTGCATCCCACTTCGTTACGGGTGATGAGAAAATGCAGAAGGCGATTGCGAATATTGAAATCGAATTAGAAGAAAGACTGGAACAATTAAATAGTGAAAATAAATTATTAGAAGCACAGCGACTCGAACAACGTACACGTTATGACTTGGAAATGATGAAGGAAATGGGTTTTTGTTCAGGGATCGAAAACTATTCAAGACATCTAACATTAAGACCTTCGGGTGCAGCACCTTATACATTAATGGATTATTTTCCTGATGATTTTCTACTCGTCGTTGATGAAAGTCACGTGACACTCCCACAAGTACGCGGCATGTTTAATGGTGACCAAGCACGAAAGCAAGTATTGGTCGACCATGGTTTTCGTTTACCATCCGCACTTGATAACCGTCCACTTCGCTTTGAAGAATTTGAAAAACGAATTAAAGAAGCCATTTATGTTTCGGCAACACCGGGACCTTATGAAATTGAACATACACCTGAAATGATTGAACAAATTATTCGTCCAACTGGTTTACTAGATCCAATCATTGAAGTGAGACCGATAGAAGGGCAAATTGATGATTTATTGGATGAAATTCATCAGCGAATCGAACGTAATGAACGGGTATTAATTACGACTTTAACGAAGAAAATGTCTGAAGACTTAACTGATTATTTGAAAGAAATTGGCATAAAAGTGCAGTACCTTCATTCCGAAGTGAAGACATTAGAACGGATTGAAATTATTCGTGAGCTTCGTCTTGGTACGTATGATGTCCTCGTTGGGATTAACTTGCTCCGAGAAGGAATTGATATTCCAGAAGTGTCACTTGTGGCGATTTTAGATGCAGATAAAGAAGGATTTTTACGTTCCGAACGTTCTTTAATCCAAACGATTGGACGAGCAGCGCGAAATTCCGAAGGACGCGTCATTATGTATGCAGACCGAATGACCGATTCTATGAAGCTAGCCATTAGTGAAACGAAAAGACGTCGTGAAATTCAAGAAGCATATAATGAAAAACACGGCATTACGCCAACTACGATTCAAAAAGAAATTCACCAAGTGATCCGCGCAACAGAAGTGGCGGAAGAACAAGAAACGTATTTAGCTAAAATTACAAAAGGTAAAAAGTTAACGAAGAAAGAGAAAGCGTCTATTTTAGAAGTACTTGAAAGAGAAATGAAAGAAGCCGCAAAAGATTTGCAGTTTGAGTTGGCGGCGGAGTTAAGAGATGCGATTTTAGAGCTCAAAGCAGAAAGGTAGAATTTCTATGAAAAATAAAGAAATCGTCATACAAGGCGCAAGAGCCCATAATTTAAAAAATATAGATGTCAATATTCCACGGGACCAGCTCGTTGTCATAACGGGATTATCTGGTTCAGGAAAATCGTCCCTTGCTTTCGATACGATTTACGCGGAAGGGCAGCGCCGATATGTGGAGTCTTTATCGGCGTATGCACGTCAATTTTTAGGGCAGATGGATAAACCTGATGTCGATGTTATTGAAGGTTTATCGCCAGCCATTTCAATTGACCAAAAAACGACGAGCCGAAATCCGCGTTCAACTGTTGGAACGGTAACGGAAATTTACGATTATTTACGTCTTTTATATGCACGTGTCGGAAAGCCTGTTTGTCCAAAACACGGGATTGAAATCTCATCCCAAACGATTGAACAAATGGTCGATCGCTTATTAGAATTGCCGGAAAGAACAAGGCTTCAAGTGTTGGCACCAATTGTGAAAGGACGTAAAGGAACGCATGTAAAGCTATTTGAAGAAATTCGAAAAGAAGGCTACGTCCGCGTTCGTATTAACGGAGAAACGTATGATCTAGACGATAATATTGAATTAAATAAAAATAAAAAACATAATATCGAAGTCGTCATTGACCGTATCGTGATGAAAGAAGATATTGCAGGCAGACTAAGTGATTCATTGGAATCGGCGCTACGTTTAGCAGATGGAACGGTTTTAATCGATGTGATTGATGGTGAAGAACTGTTATTTAGTGAACATCATGCTTGTCCATTATGCGGATTTTCAATTGGAGAGTTAGAACCGCGCATGTTTTCCTTTAACAGTCCATTTGGTGCTTGCGGTGAATGTGATGGGCTCGGAACAAAATTAGAAGTAGACCCGAAGCTTGTCGTTCCAGACGATTCGCTTACTTTACTGGAGCACGCGATTGCACCGTGGGAACCGACAAGTTCACAATATTATCCCGAATTATTAAAAACGGTCGCCAATCATTTCGGCATTCCAATGGATGTACCGGTAAATGAAATACCAGAGGAACAGTTTAATAAAATTTTATATGGTTCTGGAGATGAAAAAATTCGTTTCCGTTATACTAATGAATTTGGTGGCACACGAGATAGCGATATTCTTTTTGAAGGGGTGATGTCGAATGTGGCACGCCGTTTTAAAGATACGTCTTCAGATTATGTGCGTGACCAAATGGAAAAATATATGTCTGTTCACAATTGCCCGTCTTGTAAAGGGTATCGCTTGAAAGAAGAATCGCTCGCGGTAAAAGTGAATGATTTGCATATTGGACAAGTGACGGAGAAATCGATTGTCGAGGCGAATCAATTTTTCGAAGACTTATCTTTATCCGAAAAAGATCGTCAAATTGCGGAGTTAATTTTAAAAGAAATCGCAGAAAGACTCGGTTTCTTAATCAATGTTGGGTTAGATTATTTAACTTTAGCAAGAGCGGGAGGCACATTATCTGGTGGAGAAGCGCAAAGAATTCGCCTTGCAACGCAAATTGGTTCGCGTTTAACTGGCGTTCTTTATATTTTAGATGAACCGTCTATCGGGCTTCACCAACGCGATAATGATCGACTCATTGCCACTTTAAAAAGTATGCGTGAAATTGGCAATACGTTAATTGTTGTGGAACATGATGAAGATACGATGATGGCTGCGGATTATTTAATCGATATGGGACCGGGCGCTGGTGCTGCTGGTGGGACGGTCGTTTCCGCAGGTACACCTGAAGAAGTGATGAATGATGAACATTCATTGACAGGCGATTATTTAAGCGGCAAGAAATTTATTGCACTTCCGCTTGAAAGACGTCCAGCAGATGGTCGTAAAATTACGATTAAAGGCGCCGCGGAAAATAATTTAAAAAACGTGAATGTCGAGTTTCCACTTGGACAATTTATCGCAGTGACGGGTGTTTCTGGTTCTGGAAAAAGTACTTTAGTGAATGAAGTGCTTTATAAAACATTGGCATCAAAATTAAATCGTGCAAAATTAATTCCTGGAAAGCATAAATCGGTGACAGGTTTAGAAGAGTTGGAAAAAGTGATTGAAATTGACCAATCACCAATCGGGCGTACACCGAGATCCAACCCCGCAACTTATACGAGTATGTTTGACGATGTACGAGATGTTTTTGCCTCGACCAATGAAGCCAAAGTACGTGGCTATAAAAAAGGACGTTTTAGTTTTAACGTCAAAGGTGGGCGCTGTGAAGCTTGTCGCGGTGATGGGATTATTAAAATTGAAATGCACTTTTTACCAGATGTTTACGTCCCATGTGAAATTTGCCATGGTAAACGGTATAATCGCGAAACATTAGAAGTGCGCTATAAAGGGAAAAATATTTCAGACGTTTTAAATATGACGGTTGAAGACGCGCTTGAGTTTTTTGAAAATATCCCGAAAATAAAACGTAAACTTCAAACGATTGTCGATGTTGGACTTGGCTATATTAAACTTGGGCAACCTGCGACAACTTTATCAGGCGGGGAAGCGCAACGTGTTAAACTTGCTTCAGAACTTCATAAACGTTCAAATGGAAAGTCCATTTATATTTTGGATGAACCGACAACGGGACTCCATGCGCATGATATTGCGAAATTATTAATCGTTCTTCAAAGACTGGTGGAAACGGGCAATACAGTCCTTGTGATTGAACATAACTTGGATGTCATTAAAACGGTCGATCATATTATTGATTTGGGTCCTGAAGGCGGCGATAAAGGTGGACAAATTATTGCGACAGGGACACCTGAAGAAGTGGCGCAAGTAACGGCATCCTATACGGGACAATATTTAAAGCCGATTCTAGAAAGAGACCGAGCGCGTATGGAAAAATTAATTCATGAAGCAGAAAACGTGAAAAAATGAAACTTTATTCGTCTGCTAACGTATAAATAATAAGATTAAATTTGAAACTAGGAGGAAGAAAAATGCAAGAGAAGAGAAAGCGGATTTTAAAAATGTTAGAAAGTGGTACAATCTCCATGGATGAGGCATTGACGTTACTTGAGAATTTGCATGAAGATCACCTAGAAGAAGATGTCAATCAAGTGGCAGACGAAAAAGAACACTCATTTGAAGTTGCGCGACCGGCTGAACGTAAAGAACAAAAACAAGAGTCGAAATCGACGGAGGATGACAAAGAAGAACCATCTGTTGATGACTTTTTAAATGATTTGCGTAAAGATTTTACAATTGTTGGTGACCGTTTTATGCAATTTATGCAATCGGCGGTGCAGAAAGTGAAGGAGTTCGATTTTGAAGCTCCTTTTGGACAGTCAGCAACTTTCAATCATACGATGACGAAAAAAGCAGAGGGCATTGAAGAAGTTCTCGTGCAAATTGTCAATGGTAAAACGACGATTCATAGCAGTGATGATGAAGAGATTCGTGCGGAATTTACAGTGAAAGCCCATAATCAAGAATCAGAAGAAGCCGCTAAAAAAGATTTTCTTGAGAAGATTTTATTCGTAACGGATGAAGGAAAACTGCGTCTAATTAGCGATATGAAAATGACGCAAGTGAATGTGGATCTTTATATTCCACGTAAAATGTACAAGAAAATAGTTGTAAAATTAACGAATGGTTCGTTCAGAATAAAAGAAACTGAAGTTGGGCGTATTCATGTGAAAACAGCGAATGGTCGCATCGAAGTTTCGCAATTAACTTTTGAAGAAGCAGATTTTGAGACAGCGAATGGCACAATTTATGTGAATGAAGTTGTCGGTAATACGATTGAAACAGAAACGCTGAACGGTCGTATTTATATTGACGGTCGTTTGAAAGAAGTCGAGGCACAGTCGTTAAATGGACATGTTTCGGTGACGACAACGAGTGAAGCAGCGGAGAAAATTGACGCGAAAACGATGAGTGGTACTGTAGAACTGTATTTCCCGTCAACTTTACCACTTGCTGGAGAGCTTCTGTCGAGCGTTGGAAAAATCGATTTAGGATTGGATGATGTGGAAAGAGTTACAGAGCAAGATCAACTATTCCAACGATCCGTTCGTTTTAGAAAAGAAGTACCTGGACAAACGAAGAGACTTCATTTAACGGGCGAAGCAAAAACAGGAACTGTCCTCGTTCGTTATAATATTTAACAACATACGCGATCTGAAAAAGTCGAGCAAAAAGACTTTTTTAGATCGCTTTTTTGTGGATTGCCTAATGTATAATTTCTTTAAAAGGTACATGGAATAATCTGAGTTTTTGTATGAAAAATGCTCTTTTTTTGTATAGCGAAACTTGCACACAAATACCATAAGAGAACCTACATGATTAAAGATAACGCGAATTTACCGACATCAAAAGAAATGGAAGTAGATTTATTTAGAGCACTTCAAATCACTTATTCTGAGGAATTTAGCAATCTCTTAACAGAATTAGATCAACTATTACAATTCTTCATAAAAGAAATGATTCGTTGATTGAAGTGCAGAGCGGCGACTCGGGTGGGATGAAGTGCGACAGGTAAGACCCTGGACGGAGCGCAGCGAAGGAAGCGGCTTACCGCGCACCCCACCGAACGCGTCCGCTCGGAACGGAAATCAACTAGCTTTACAATACTCACAAAAACTTAACTCAAAGTTAAGAAACAAATCAAAGCAGTCTTCTTTTAGAATTATGTTAAGATGAAGTATATTAGAAACAACAATTCGTAAAGGTGGTTATAGATATGGTAGATGTGACTGTGAAAGATGTGCAACAGGCCTTGGAGCTCGAGATTTGTACGGGGCAGGAAGGGCTTGAGCGTACGATAAATAAAAGTGATATTTCAAGACCAGGATTGGAAATGGCTGGTTATTTTAATTTTTACCCTGCAGATCGAATTCAATTGCTTGGAAAAACGGAGTTATCATTTTTTGATACATTAAGTCCGTCGGAACGTCAAAATCGAATGGAACAACTTTGTGCAGAATGTACGCCAGCAGTAATTATTGCGCATGGGATGGAAGTGCCAGAAGAATTAATCGTCGCGGCGACAGAAGTAGAAATTCCTGTGTTAAAAACGGAAGTGCCGACGACTCGTTTTTCAGGTATGCTAACGAATTTCTTAGAAGGACGTTTAGCGCCAATGACGACGATCCATGGGGTGCTTGTCGACGTTTATGGGATTGGTGTGTTAATTACTGGTAAAAGTGGTGTCGGTAAAAGTGAAACAGCGCTTGAGCTTGTGAAAAGAGGACATCGATTAGTTGCGGATGACTCAGTTGAAATTCGAGAAGTTTCTAAAAATGTCTTAATCGGAACGTCACCGAAACTGATTGAGCATATGCTAGAAATTCGTGGTGTCGGTATTATTGACATGATGAATTTATTTGGCGCGAGTGCGGTGCGAAGTGATAAGCGAATTGTGTTAGTGATTGACTTGGAGCTTTGGGATGATAAGAAAGTGTATGATCGTCTAGGGATTGATGAAAATAAGATGAAAATTATGGATACAGAACTAACGAAACTTGTTGTGCCAGTACGTCCGGGACGAAACTTATCGGTCATTATTGAAGTGGCTGCAATGGATTACCGAATGAAAAGCATGGGGATTAACGCTGCGCAAGAGTTTTCGGAGCGCTTGGAATTGGCTATTAGTGAAGGGACGCCGAATAGACAAAAAGGAGCGTCGGATTAAAATATGTTGAATTTATTAGCCATTAACCCAATTGCCTTTTCGCTTGGCGGATTAGAAATTCGATGGTACGGCATACTAATTGCAACGGGAATCGTTCTTGCATTTCTTGTCGTGCAGCGTGAAATGGTAAAGCGAGGCATGCACCAAGACTTTTTAACAGATTTACTCATTTGGGCAGTGCCAATCTCAATTATTAGTGCCAGAATTTACTATGTTGTTTTCTCATGGGATATGTATAAAGATAATCCGATTAATGCCATTAAAATTTGGGAAGGCGGCATTGCGATACATGGTGCGTTAATTGGTGCATTTTTAACCGCTTATTTCTTTACGAAAAAACGTGGCGTGTCATTCTGGAAAACAGTGGATATTGCAGCACCGGGGATTTTAGTCGGTCAAATTATCGGTCGCTGGGGTAATTTTATGAACCAAGAAGCGCATGGCGGACCGGTTTCAGAACGATTTATGGAAACGACAATTATTCCAGATTGGATTATGAAACAAATGACGATTGATGGTGTGACGTATCATCCGACATTTTTATATGAGTCCATGTGGAATTTAGTGGGACTAATTATTATTCTATTATTACGTCGTGTGGCTTTAAAACGTGGGGAAATGTTTTTGTTTTACCTAACGTGGTACTCGATTGGACGTTTTTTTATCGAAGGAATGCGTACGGATAGCTTATACGGCGGAATCCTACGTGCAGCACAAGTTGTGTCGATTGTAACGATTATTGGCGCAATCATATTTTTCATCATGAGAAGATATGTGACAAAAGTAAAAGAAACTTATCAAGATCAGTGATTTGGGAGGATTTTATACGTGACGAAAGAAATAAAAGCATTATTATTTGACTTTGATGGAACATTAATGGATACAAATGATTTGATTATCCGAACATTTACGCATGTTTTAGAGAGACATTTTCCTGGAGAATATGACAGGGAAAGAATTTTACCTTTTTTAGGACCTACATTGGAAGATACATTTACACAAGTGGATGCGAACAATGCGCTTGAACTTGTGAAAGAATATCGCGCGTGGAATAAAGCGAATCATGATGCGCTCGTTCATGAGTTTGACGGGGTTTCAAAAGCACTTTTACAATTAAAAGAAGAAGGCTATAAACTGGCAATCGTATCGACGAAGAAAAACGATATGCTCTATAAAGGGATTCGATTATTAGAAGCGGGCGATATTTTCGATACAGTAATTGGTTTTGATGATGTCGAAAATACGAAGCCAAACCCAGAACCGATTTTACTTGCAGTAGAAAGACTTGGTGTTGACCGCGAAGAAGCGATGATGATTGGCGATAATTACCATGATATCGTTGGGGGTCAAAATGCTGGCGTGACAACGGCGGGTGTTGCTTGGACGATTAAAGGCGAAGATTTTTTACAACAATATAAGCCGGATTATATGTTACAACATATTAGTGATTTACATACGATATTAAAAGGTGAGAAAGATTGAGACGGACGGAGCGGCATCCTGCCAAAGGAGGCGCGAATTCTCTTTGGCATATTTACAAGACGGTTTCGTTTTGGAAAGTCGCTAAAAATTTTATCGTGATTCAAATTTCGCGTTATACGCCGTTCATTCCAGTGAAAAACTTTTTGTTTCGTACATTTTTGAAGATGAAAATTGGCGATAAAACTTCTTTTGCGTTAATGGTCATGCCAGATGTGATGTTCCCTGAGCGAATTTCGGTCGGAAATAATTCAATCATCGGTTATAACACAACGATTCTTGCACATGAGTATTTGATTGATGAATATCGTATTGGTGATGTTGTCATTGGTGAAAATGTGTTAATTGGTGCCAATACGACGATTTTACCAGGTGTGAAAATTGGTGACGGAGCAATTGTGTCAGCGGCAACACTTGTGAACCGAGATATTCCAGCAGGTGCATTTGTCGGCGGAAATCCTGTGAAGATTATTTATACAAAGGAAGAAATGGCATTACGACAACAAGCGCAAAAATAGAAAGACGTTAACAGAATTTCTATCTTGTATGTTATACTAATCGCAATGAACAGAAGGATGGCCAAGATCATCCTTCTTATAATTTCGGGGGAATTTGATTGGATAAAAAGCGATTTTTAAAAGGTAAGAAAATGATATCATTTATTCCAGATGGAGAATTTTATTATAAAAAAGCAATACAGGCGATGCAGCGTGAACAATTTACGCAAGCGCATAAATATTTGAAGCGCGCAACAGAATTGAGTCCAGATGATCCGTTGATTTTAATGCAATATGGTGTGTTAGTCATGGAAGAAGGACGTTTTTTAGAAGCGCAAGAAATTTTACAAGAAGCTTATTTATTGGATGAAAATACATCTGAAATTGTCTTTTATTTAGCTGAAGTGCATGCGCATTTAAATTTATTGACGGAAGCAAAAGCGTATGCGGAAAAATATTTGCGCATGGATATAGACGGTCCCTTTAAAGACGATGCGGAAGAAATTATAGATTTTGTGGAGCAAAATAATCCTTTCGGTGAAATGGAAGATAGTGAAGTCTATTTATTGCAAGAAGAAGCACGCGGATTTATGGAGTCTGGCGACTTTAACAAAGCCATTGAATTATTAGAGGCGATTGTGACAGACTATCCAGAATACTGGGCGGCTTATAATAATTTAGCATTGGCTTATTTCTATGTCGGCAGGACGAAAGAAGCCTACGATATATTGACTGATGTTCTCGCGGATAATAAAGGGAATTTACATGCGCTTTGTAATTTAGCTGTCTTTTATTATTACGAGAAAAAAGAGCAAGATTTAACAGCTTTACTCGAATTATTAGTGAAAATTAAACCGTACTTAGTCGAGCATCGTTATAAACTAGGCGCGACTTTTGCGCTTGTAGGCAAACATGAAGAAGCCTTTTTGCTCTTTAGGCAATTGCAAAAAGCTGGTTATGACGGAGATGCAGGCTTTTATTTTTGGTACGCGCATTCCGCTTATTTTACAGGACATGTGGATATTGCGAAAAAAGCTTATGCATCTTTACTGAAAATTGATGCGACGAAAGATGGTTTTCAGCCTTGGCGAGATTTAGAACAGGATATTAAACAGGATTCTGTAGAACAAGACCGATCATTTTTACTTAATAAAATTCAAAATGCTTATCGGAGCGAAAGAATGCTTGGTTTTTTCCTGCTTGGAAAATCTGCGCATAAACAAGAGATTTTATCACATCCTGCTTATATAAAAGTGGAATTATTAACAGAGGAAGAAAAATTATTTTTAACGCATGGCATTCGAGAAGAATTGTTTATTGAAGCTGCTTTTAGCAAGCCTTATTTACGCGCGCTAGAAACGACGGAACGATTATACGAAGTGTATTGCCCATTAAATGACGAAGCGTCGCATCTATTTCAAATGTGGTTTACGCTTTGTGAAAAAGCAATGCATGAGTCCTATCCCTTTTTAAATCCGAATGCACTTGCCGCTGCAGTGGATTATATGTTTCAATCGGCACGTTATGGTCATGTGACGAAAACGGCAATCGCGAAAAAATACGGTGTTTCAACGCCAACTTTAACGAAATATATTAATGAATTAATGGCGTTTTTGCCATATTTAAACGATTAATCGGGAACCCCTATAGGTATAAGCAGAAAAGTTGAATGGTATACCGAAATCTTATAAGATTTAAGGAGAGTTCACGTTGTGAGGGAGGAAATTCACTTGACTACAGAAAAGATTTACGACGTTATTATTATTGGAGCGGGTCCTGCTGGTTTAACGGCAGCTGTTTATACATCACGTGCAAATTTATCGACATTAATGCTTGAAAGAGGCGCGCCTGGCGGACAGATGGCCAATACTGAAGACATTGAAAACTATCCAGGATTCGATCATATTTTAGGTCCAGATTTATCAGTGAAAATGTTTGAACATGCACGCAAGTTTGGTGCTGATTATGCATTTGGTGATGTGACGGATATCGAAGACGGAGAAAAATATAAAACAATTTATGTTGGCGAACAACAATATAAAGCACGCGCAGTCATTATTACGACAGGTGCGGAGTATAGAAAAATCGGCATTCCTGGAGAAGAAGAATTGACAGGACGCGGTGTAAGTTACTGTGCAGTTTGTGACGGTGCATTTTTCCGTCAAAAAGAAATTGTCGTCGTTGGTGGCGGTGATTCAGCGGTGGAAGAAGGTGCGTACTTAACGCGCTTTGCGGATAAAGTAACCATTATTCACCGTCGTGATGAATTACGCGCGCAAAAGATTCTACAAGATCGTGCATTTGCCAATGAGAAGATGGAATTCATTTGGAATACTGAAGTGAAAGAAGTTCATGAAAAAGACGGTAAAATCGGTTCATTGACACTTGTTTCAACGGAAGACGGTTCAGAAAGAAACTTCGAAACAGACGGCATGTTTGTTTATGTTGGAATGGTTCCACTGACAAAACCATTTGAAAAGCTAGGCATTCTAGATGAGAATGGTTATGTTCATACAAATGAAATTATGGAAACAAAAGTACCGGGCATCTATGCAGCTGGAGATGTTCGCGAAAAATTACTTCGTCAAATCGTAACAGCAACAGGCGACGGAAGTATTGCAGCACAAGCAGTTCAGCAATATATTGAACAGCAAAATGATAAAGAAAAAGTCAATGCATAAACTTAATCATTTTTTAATGAAAATGTAACATGAATGCAATGTCAAAGGGGTATGCTAGTAGTAGATATCAATTGACCCCCCTTTTGATATAATAAATAACGAGGTTGCCCTAAAAGTCGAAGTTTGTGACTTTCAGGACACCTCGCTTTTTTATGTGTTTTAATTTTAAATGATGAAAGGCTAGATATTCACCGTAGAAAGCAGTGGAAAAGCTAATTGAAACGTAAATACAAACAAGAGCCGATTTAGAAAGCCAAGTGTTTAGCGCTCACTCTTCAGAATTTCTTCAGAATTCATGCTTTCAAATGACGTTTTGAGGGGGAAGCATGTATAATAGAATCTAGCGTATGATAAAAGTGGGGATGTATGATGCAGAGAATTTCAAATTTATTAATCTTAAAAGAAAATCATGTACTTTTATTGAAAAAGCCGAGACGTGGTTGGTATGTAGCTCCTGGTGGAAAAATAGATCCAGGAGAATCGATTTACGAAGCGGCAGTGAGGGAATTTCAAGAAGAAACAGGTGCAAATCCAATTGACCCTCATTTAAAAGGGACGTATACAATGGTCATTAAAAATGAAGAAACTGACACTGTAATTGATGAATGGATGTTATTTACATTTATCGCGCGCGATTTAGAAGGCGAACCATTCGAGGAAACAGTAGAAGGTATTTTAGAATGGCATCCAGTGGAAAGTTTGAAAACACTTCCAATGGCTGAAGGAGATCGAACGAATTTATTGTTTGCTGTTTCTCGGCAAGGCATGCAATACGGCACATTTACGTACACAGAAGAATTTACTTTATTAAAAGAGACGATTCAACAATCTAAGGAAGGATGATTGTACATGGTTGAAGAACAAAAATATCAAGACGATGTAGAATTGGTCATTATTACAGGAATGTCAGGAGCTGGGAAAACAGTTGCGATGCAAAGCTTCGAGGATCTCGGGTTTTACTGTATCGATAATTTACCCCCTGAATTGCTCGTTACTTTTTTAGATTTAATGATGAAATCGGAAAATAAAATGCGTCGAATTGCGGCAGTAATGGATACACGCGGTGGGGATTTATTTGATTCGCTATTAGGCGCATTGGATGAATTAAGTCAGAAAAAAGAAGTGACATGGAAAATTTTATTTTTAGATGCAGATGATGAAACGCTTGTGAGACGATATAAGGAAAGTAGACGCTCACATCCGCTTGCTGAAGGTGGGTTACCGCTAGAGGGCATCCAAAAAGAACGTGAATTATTAACGAAATTACGCGGACGCGCGCGTTCAATTTATAACACATCGCAGTTATTGCCACGAAAATTACGTGAAAAAATTGTAGATGAATTTTCAACGAAACAAGAAGCATTATTTACAGTGAATTTTGTATCATTCGGTTTTAAACATGGTATGCCGATTGATGCGGATGTCGTGTTTGATATACGATTTTTACCAAATCCATTCTATATTGAAGAATTACGCCCAAAAACAGGATTAGACGCTGAAGTTTATAATTATGTTTTAAAATGGGGAGAAACAAATCAACTCATTGAAAAATTAACCGATTTATTTAAGTTTTTAATACCACAATATAAGAATGAAGGAAAATCACAAGTTGTTATTGCATTTGGTTGTACGGGAGGTCAGCATAGATCAGTAACATTAGCCGAATATTTTGGGGAACATTTTAAAGATGGGTATCGCACGTTAATTACGCATCGAGATGTTCATTTGAGAAAGCATTAATGGTATGAATGCGATTCATAAACAAAAAAAGGTTATTATCTTCGGTGGTGGAACAGGTTTATCAACATTAGTTCGCGGTTTAAAGAAATTTCCAATTGATATTACCGCGGTTGTAACCGTTGCCGATGACGGAGGTAGTTCCGGAAAGCTTTTAGATGAATACGATATCCCGCCTCCCGGAGATGTTCGTAATGTCATGGCGGCTTTATCAGATGTAGAGCCGCTAATTGAAAAAATGTTTCAATATCGTTTTCAAAGTTCGAAAGGTTTGGAAGGGCATTCACTCGGCAATTTAATGTTGGCAGCGCTGACAAATATTACGGGTGATTTTGCGAGAGCTGTTGAACAAATGAGTCATATTTTAAATATTCAAGGAAAAGTCCTTCCAGCAGCAAATGAAAGAATAACATTGCATGCGGAATTAGAAGATGGCACAATTGTAACGGGCGAATCTAAAATACCTGTTTACGGTCGTAAAATTCGACGTGTTTATTTAACACCTGAAGAAGTGCGCACGCTTCCAGAAACGGTCGAAGCCATTCGTCAAGCGGATTTAATTGTATTTGGACCGGGAAGTTTATATACGAGTATCTTACCGACAATTCTTGTTCAAGAAATTCGTCAAACAGTACTTTCGACTTCTGCTAAAAAGGTGTATATTTGTAATTTGACGACACAAGCTGGTGAAACATTAGAATATACTGCTTCAGAGCATGTTCAAGCGCTATATGATCATGCGGGAGAAGCATTTATAGATACAGTCTTATTAAATACAGCGGATTTCACTTCATTATTAGCTCATGGCGCATACGAAGGGGCACCTTTGCCAGTGGAACATGATTTGGAAGCGTTAAAAAAATTAGTGCCCGATGTCGTTCAAAAAGATATTGCGGTCATAATCGATGGATATATTCGCCATCAGTCGGAAAAAGTTGCGGCGTGGCTCATCGATTATATGGAAAAAAGCAACAAAGAATAGGTGAAAGGAGGAAAATATATGTCATTTGCATCAAGAACTAAAAAAGAATTAACGCAAATTGAAGCAGATGACTGCTGCGTACGTGCTGAAACGGCAGCATTTATTCGGATGAATGGTGCGCTTTCTTTTTCAAATAAAAAATTAAGTTTAGATGCGCAAACTGAAAATGCTGCGATTGCTAGACGCCTTTATTCGAATTTAAAACGTCTTTATCCGTATAAAATCGAATTATTGGTACGTAAGAAAATGCAGTTAAAGAAAAATAATGTGTATATTTGTCGAATTCGTGAAGGCGTTCAACCACTTTTAGAAGATTTAGTGATTTTAACCGGGACTTTTGAGTTTAAAAATGATATACCAGAAGTATTGGTTGAAAAAGATTGTTGTAAGCGAGCTTATTTACGCGGTGCATTTTTAGCTGGCGGTTCTGTTAATAACCCAGAAACATCAACCTATCATCTTGAAATCTTTTCAATTTATAAAGAGCATAGCGAATCGCTCGTTGAATTAATGAATACGTATCGTTTGAATGCAAAGTCTATCGAACGAAAAAGTGGCTATATTGCTTATTTAAAAGAAGCCGAAAAAATATCTGATTTTCTCGGCGTTGTCGGTGCGCATGTTGGCTTGATGAAATTTGAAGATGTGCGTATTATACGTGATATGAGAAACAGTGTGAATCGACTTGTAAATTGTGAAACAGCGAATTTAAATAAAACAATTGGTGCAGCACAGCGTCAAGTGAATAATATTAAATTTATTCAAGAAACGATTGGATTGGATCAATTGCCTGAACGATTGCAAGAAATTGCTTGGTTACGATTAGAACATCAAGATATTACATTAAAAGAGCTTGGCGATCTCGTATCAGGCGTCAAAGTGAGTAAATCAGGTGTTAATCATAGATTAAGAAAAATAGAAGAAATTGCGGAAAACCTCCGAACTGGAGGACTAGGCATTACATAATTCCGCAAAATGAAGGAGTGTGTATGAAATGGTCGAAAGAATGGTTACAGTGAATTTGAAGCCAGGCCTACAAGCGAGGCAAGCGGCATTATTTGTGCAAGAAGCCAACCGATTTGGTGCAGATATTTTCTTGAAAAAAGATGAGAGCCAAGTCAATGCGAAAAGTATTATGGGCGTGATGAGTTTGGCGATTGCCAAAGGGACAGATATTACATTAGCTGCAGATGGCAATGATGAAGAGCAAGCATTGGATTCCCTTGCTGCGTTAATTGAGACTGAAAATTAAGAGGCGGGTTGGAAAAGTCGTACAGACATTTCCAACAGCCTTTTTTTTACGAAGTTTGACAAACCGCAACAAACGCTCAAAAAGAGAAGAATGACATAATCTCAACGTAAACAAAAAAGCGAGGCGTCGCCAAAGTCCGCTCTTAGACTTTGGCAACAGCCTCAGTTATTTCCGAGCACTTCATCCCAATCAATTGTGCCATCTTTTACTTGGTCACGACGTTCTTTCGTCATAATATCAGATGGACTTTCCATACCTGGCCAGTCTTTATCGTGATTTGCCCATTCCGGACGATCTTGCGATAAAATATACGCTGCGATATCACTTGCTTCCTGGTCTGTTAGCGTATTTTCAGCTCCGACTGGCATATTTCTTTGAATATATCCTGCCATTTTTGTCATACGTGCAATTCCAGCACCGTCATTAAAGGAATCGTCTCCCCATAATGCAGGTCCTGTGTTCGAACCTGTTCCAGATCCATCTCCTGCGTGACAAGCGATACAAGATTTTTGATATAATGCTTCGCCGTCATCGACATTTGGTGTCGGTGGATTATCCATATTGTTTAAATGACGCCATGGTAAATCAGCGTTCATCTCAGATGGAATGCCTTCTGAAATATATGTTAAATAAGCAACCATCGCTTTTAAGTCCTCGCTACCTTCTGGGAATTTCTCCCCGTTCATACTACGAATCATACATCCATTAATACGATCTTCTAATGTAACGATTTTTCCAGAACGTGGAATGTACATCGGATAAACAGATGAAACACCTACCATCGAAGAAGAATTTTCATCCATTCCAGCACCCGCGTGACAGCTTGTGCATGACAGTCCATTGACAACACGTTCACCATCTTCTACGGATGCAGCTTCTGCGCGAAGTACTTCAGACGTATTATTTGTTAGTTCATAACCTCTTAAAATTGCTTCCCCTAAAGGACCGTCTGGCACATCATCCAATGATGGCGGGTTATGTGCGATCTCTCCTGAACTTGGTTGTTCGGTTTCTGGTTGTTCAGTTGCTTCAGGTGTTTCTGCAGTTTCATTTTTGTCTCCAGTCAGTTGTAAGCCGAAAGAGACAATTGCAATTAGGCCAAAAATCATTAATAAAACGGGTGTCATGAAAGACTTTTTCTTCATACCAATCCCTCCTTATATACCTATATATTAGCAGAAAATGAAATTGAAAAGACGGAAATTTGGAATGTTTTGTATTTTGTGAAAGGAGTTCGACAAAATTCGCACATTTCAGATAGATATGTAATTATAATTTGATAGGACTTTTACAGAAGGAAATAAAAAACGACCATTCATTAATTTAGAATGACCGTTTTGTATAAAATTTATAGTACATCGTTGTGATTAACTAACGCCCTCGAGAGGAATCGAACCCCTATCGTAAGAACCGGAATCTTATGTGTTATCCGTTACACCACGAGGGCAAAATGAATGAAAAAAATCATCTTCTGAACATCATTTATTATACCATTCGGCTTTTGTTATGCAAGTAAATTTTTGAAATGCGTTATATTTGACCTTTATTGACTATACTATGTATGATAAAGTTAACGTTGAATTGAAAGTAGATTTCAACAAAAAGTTGATCCACCATGAAGGAGGAAAAGAAATGAATTTAATACCTACAGTTATTGAACAAACAAACCGTGGTGAGCGTGCTTATGATATTTATTCACGTTTGCTGAAAGACAGAATTATTATGCTTGGCAGCGGGATTGACGATAATGTGGCGAACTCAATCGTTGCGCAATTATTGTTCTTAGAAGCCGAAGATCCAGATAAAGATATTTCTATCTATATTAACAGCCCAGGCGGAAGCATTACTGCAGGAATGGCAATCTTTGATACAATGCAGTTCATCAAGCCAGACATTCAAACAATTTGTACAGGAATGGCTGCATCTATGGGTGCATTCTTACTTGCAGCAGGAACAAAAGGCAAGCGCTATGCACTACCAAACTCAGAAGTGATGATACATCAGCCTTTAGGCGGCGCGCAAGGTCAGGCGACTGAGATTGAAATCGCGGCGAAGCGTATTTTATTCTTACGTGAGAAATTAAATACGATTCTATCTGAAAGAACAGGTCAACCACTAGATGTTATTGCGGCGGATACAGAGCGTGATAATTTCATGACTGCTGAACGTGCAATGGAATACGGTTTAATTGACCATATTTTAACGCGTAATGATTTAAATGAAAAAAAATAAGTTTCAATGATTGAGCCTAGGATGATTCCTAGGCTTTTTTTATTGCCCTAAAATTAAAATCCGCATGATTAATCGAAAACTTACATAAAATAACGAGACCATTTACCAAGTTTAAAAAATGAGTTTGGATGGGTAAAGTATAGAAAAGAAATGGGGCATGATAACATGAAAAAAATCCTTGGACCACTCATAGGGATTATAGCAATTATTGTGATTGCGGGGCTTATGATCATTCCGAGTTATAATAAATTCGTCTCGCTGGAAGAAGATGTAAGTCAATCCTATGCGCAAGTGGAAAATCAATTACAAAGGCGGATGGATTTAATCCCCAACCTTGTGAATACGGTGAAGGGATTTACAGCACATGAAAAAGAAGTCATTGGCGAGATTTCAGATGCGCGTTCAAAATTGGCTGGCGCAAGAGGACCTGAAGAACAAGCGGCGGCGAATGATGAGTTGTCGGGTGCATTAAGTCGTCTATTGGTCGTTGTTGAAAATTATCCCGAATTAAAAGCTAATGAAAATTATCGTCAATTGATGGACGAACTAGCTGGTACTGAAAATCGAATTAGTGTAGCTAGGCAAGATTATAACGACATTGTTTCGAAGTATAATCGTCAAGTGAAGCGTTTCCCTGGAAAATTAGTGGCATCGATTTTCAATTTTGATGAACAGGAATATTTCCGAGCGGATGAAGCTGCAAAAGAACCGCCAAAAGTCGATTTTGGAGTCGATTAAATGAAAGTTCGAGCGTTGATAGGTATCGCTTTCCTATTCGTAATGCTTTTTTCGACTACGGCATCTGCAGCTGATGTTCCGAAACCGGAAGGGCATATTTATATTCAAGATTTTGCGAGTATTTTATCACGAGAGCAAAAAGAACAATTGACGAATTATTCGATTCAGTTGAACGATGCAACGACGGCTCAACTTGCGGTATTAACATTGCCAAGTATTGGAGATGAACCAATTGAATCATTTGCGGTGAAGGCATTACGTGAATATGGTTTAGGTTCAAAAGAAGATGACAATGGGGCATTGCTTGTTGTAACAACAAAGCCAAATTCTGATGGTAAGCGGCATTTTTATTTCACAACAGGATATGGACTTGAAGGTGCATTACCCGATGGGAAAATAGGGCGTATTATCGATGAAGTCGCTTATTCTTATTTGGATGATAAGCATAAACAACCCGATATGGCGATATTAGCAGCTTATCAAGCTTTTTATAATGAAATTGCCAAGGAATATAATTGGGACGGGCAAATGAATGAAGTCGAAGAAAGAGATGAAGGAATGGGGATTCCATTGCCCATCATTATTTTGTTTATCATTTTCATTCTAATACGTGCTTTTAGTAATCGTGGTGGACCAGGCGGCCGCGGAGGTTCAGGGGGAAGAGGTCGAGGTGGACCCATATTTTTCCCGGGTTCATTCGGCGGTGGCAGTAGCGGAGGATTTGGAGGCGGCGGTTTCCACGGCGGCGGGGGTGGCTCTGGCGGCGGTGGCGGTGCCGGAAGAAGTTGGTAAATTTGCGGAGCGCTTCACCATTCTTTATACTAAATGTACGAAAGAAAAGCGTGGTGTTAAATGATGCAGATTACTTTTTATCGCCAAGATGGCTGCCCGCTATGTGATGAAGCGGAGTTAATGATGAAACTCGTTCAAGAAGATTATCCGCTTACGTGGACAACAGTGGATATTCGAGCAGACGATGAAATCCATGAAAAGTTTATGTTGATGGTTCCTGTGTTAGAAAAAGACGATGAAGTTTTATTATACGGGAATATTGGATATGTTGATCTTGTACTATTATTTGAAGAAGGCAGCTAGAAAGTCTAAGAAACGACTTTTTAGCTGTTTTTTGGTTTGTACAAAAACTTATGTTATATGGGAAAGGGGAAAAGCGTTGATAAACGCCTCTGAACCATTGATAACGATTGGTGCAATAGGGTAAGCAGTAAATACAAGCATGAATACGGTTACATGAAGCAGCGAAAATGATGTGTGAAAGATGATTAAATTGATTTAAAGCAAAAATCAAAGTGTTTTACTTGATTTATTTTCTGAAATGCGCAATACTAATAAGTGAGCAGGGAAAACAAACGAATTTCAGGTATGAAATATTTTTTTATTCTACGTGGGACGTTTTGTAACTACCTGGGACACTTAATGACCAAGTTGTAATTGAGGTGATTGTTGATTGGATTTTTCGGTAGAGGCACATCGAAAATTAGTGCCTGAAATGGTAGGACTTTTACAAGTTAGATTTCGAATGCTGAATTATGTCAAGATGACTGGTCCAATCGGTAGGCGCCCGTTAGGAGAAATGATCGGTTTATCAGAACGTGAAACACGGACGATGCTCGATTTTCTTCGAACAGAACAATTGGTTAAAGTTTCGAAAAATGGGGTAACGATAACTGAGGAAGGTTTGGAAGTTCTAACGGCACTTGAACCGACAATGGAAAAGTGGACAGGGCTTTCGGATTTGAAAAGGGCGTTGCAACGACATTTAGGCATTCGCAAAGTAAAGATTGTGGCGGGGAATTGTGATGACAATGAAGCGACGAAAAATTTACTTGGTTTAAAAACAGCGGATGAATTTACGAAACAGATTCAAAATGGGCAAGTAGTTGCTGTAACAGGCGGCAGTACGATGGCATCGATTCCGCATTATATCGAAAAAACAACAGGTCTGAATGATTTATTGTTTATCGCTGCTAGAGGCGGTGTTGGCGAAGAAATTGGTTTACAAGCCAATGTCATTGCGGCATCATTTGCTGAAGCATGTGGGGGGAAATATCGAACATTTTATTACCCAGAATCATTAAGTGAAGAAACGCATAAAGCATTTCAAAAAGAACCTTCCGTGCAAAAGATGATCGAACTTTATGATGAAGTGGATTGTGTCATTCACGGGGTTGGAGAAGCGCTTAAAATGGCGAGTTTGCGGGAGTCATCTGTAGAAGATATAGAAAAATTACAAGATGCTGGCGCAAAAGGTGAAGCATTCGGTTATTATTTTGACCGAACGGGGCAAGCTGTACATCGTATTCGTACAATCGGAATACAAACAGAACAATTGGCACGTGTACCTTTGCTTTACGCAGTAGCCGGTGGAAAAAGTAAGGCAGAAGCAATTTTAGCTTATTTATCGACTGCACCGAAACAAACAGTACTCATTACGGATGAGGCAGCCGCGGAAGAAATGTTAAAACAAATTGAGAATTAAAGTATTACAACATAATGATTTTATACTATTTTGGAGGGATTTTTAATGACATTAAAAATGGCAATTAACGGATTTGGACGTATTGGACGAGTAGTATTTCGCGAGGCAATGAAACAAGAAGATATCGAAGTTGTAGCAATTAACGACTTAACAGATGCAAACATGTTAGCACACCTTTTAAAATATGACTCAGTACACGGCGTATACGATGCTGATGTAAGTGCAGACGGCGAATACTTAGTTGTAAATGGCAAGAAAATCCGCGTTTACGAAGAAAGAGATCCAGCAGCACTTCCATGGGGAGAGCTAGGCGTTGACGTTGCAATCGAATCAACAGGAATCTTTGCAAACGAAGAAGGCTTAAACAAGCATATCCAAGCTGGCGCGAAAAAAGTTATCCTTTCAGCACCTGCTAAAGGCGAAGTAACAACACTTGTTATGGGTGTTAACCATGAAGATTACGATCCAGCAAAAGACAACATCGTATCAAACGCTTCATGTACAACAAACTGTCTTGCACCAGTAGTAAAAGTATTAAACGATAAATTTGGCGTAAAACGCGGTATGATGACAACTATTCACTCATACACAAACGACCAAAGAATTCTTGACACACCACATTCTGACTACCGTCGTGCACGTGCAGCAGCTGAGTCAATGATTCCAACGACAACAGGTGCAGCATCAGCAGTAACGAAAGTTATCCCAGCACTTGCGGGTAAATTAGACGGAATGGCAGTACGTGTGCCAACACCAAACGTTTCATTAGTTGACTTTGTTGCAGAATTAGACAAAACAGTAACAATTGAAGACGTAAATGCAGCACTTAAAGAAGCAGCTGAAAACGAATTAAAAGGAATTCTTTCATATTCAGACTTACCACTTGTATCAAGAGACTTCAACGGTAACCCATCATCTTCAGCAGTAGATGGTTTATCAACAATGGTTCTTGAAGACAATATGGTGAAAGTTCTTTCATGGTACGATAACGAAACGGCTTACTCAGCACGTTGTATCGACCTTGCACTTCACATGTACAAAAAAGGGCTATAATACGGGTAATCAATAGCCATATTAAAGTAGACCCCTTATAATAAAATTGGGTAAAAGGAACGGGGAAACCCGTTCCTTCTTTTAACTT
>CANSAF010000004.1 GCA_947644645.1 uncultured Sporosarcina sp.
AAACGAAAAATATTGTTCGGAATATTTTGTGTTTATTTATGCGACGCTAGTGAAATTGCATATATAATAATAAAAAACAGGAACTGTGCTGACTGTGGTAACTGGTGTGTAACCGCATACATAGTAATTATAGAAGCTGCCATAATTATATTTCCAATAAACATCATCGGTCTAAATTTCCCAAACTTGGACTCTAACTTATCAATAATAAAGCCAATGATCGGGTCTGTAATTCCATCAAAAATACGCATGAACGTTAAAATTGTACTAATAACAACAACTGATAAACCTGCGACTCCTGTTGCATAATAAGATACAAATGTAAGCGCAAACATATATAAGTTTGTTGCAGTGTTGTTTAATGTAAAAAGCCCAATCTGCCATAATTTCGCCGAGTTATACTGGTTTTTTGTTTCAATTGCATGACTTGTCATTGAATATCCCCCCAAATTCCAAGGTGTTTCCCTTTGAATTAAAATAATTTTCCGTCTTCTTCTCACAAAACGTCAACAAATCTTTCAACTTTGCGAAGGGAGAAAAGTGTTCAAATCATGAACGAACTTTTCTCCATCACAAAGATTTTTTATTGCATTCTTCTATTATCGATTAGAACCAATCAGCATACCCTAAAGCTCTTAAGTTCTTTGCAGATGTTTCTAAACAATCAAATGGATCTTTTCCATATGTGTCATCTTGCTCGATTAAGAAGTATTTTGCGCCACTGTCAAGTCCTGCTTCAATAATTGGTTTCATATCTAAGTTTCCTTCACCAATTTCAGCAAACTCAATAATATTCGTGAACTTATTCATAAACTCAGGAATATTCTTTAAGTCTTCCGCTGTAACATTTAATTGACCCACACGATAGTCTTTTAAGTGTAATAAAGCAACGCGGTCTTTGTATTCACAGATAAAGTCTGCTGGAATAACGCCCGCACGGTGAATCCAGTGAACATCTAATTCAAAGCCAAGTTTTGTTGTATTGTTTTTAATCATATCGAGTAAATATTCGCCATCATACTTTTGGAATTCAATATGATGCGTATGATAGTAAAGCTCAATTCCATGTTCTGCTAGTCGATGTGCCATTTCTTCAGCATCTGCAATAAATTCCATAATTAAGTCTTTATCGCCCATTTTGCTTAATGGAAGCATACCGATTCTTAAATAATTACAGTTTAAAGTTTTGCAGTCGTTGACAATTTTATCGAAATCAGATTTCAATGTTTCGCCAGGTAGTCCCGGTAACATTGGTTCTAATCCAGCAGACATTGCTGCGATTTCAATGTTAAAATCTTCACTTGCTCTTTTTAGTTCAGCAACATTTTCAGCAGTCATCGGAATTTGTGAAACTTCTACTGCACTAAAGCCAAGCTCATGCAATTTTTTCATCGTTTCGTAAACGCCAATTTCTTCGACTTTGCCTTTCAGCATCATCATTTGAACGCCAATTTTACCTTTTGTCATTAGTTATTCTCCTTTTCTTCAGCAATTTTCTTGTTTAACTCTTCAAAGTAAACATCCTCATCTACCGGTAGATCTACTTCTTTACCTAACCAGCTAGATAATAGAATTGCGTTTGCTAATGCTACGCCGTAAATTCCATCGCTACCAGGAGCCACTAGTGGTGTTCCGTCGATGATGTTTAAAGCAAAGTTTTCTAGAACATTTGTATGTTGCTCGCCCCAAACGCTACCAAACTCTAATACTTCTTCACTATAAACTTCATCTTGACCTTGTCCCATAAAGATTTTCATCACATCTTGCATATCCATTTTGTCGCTCATTTCAGCTTCAGGTGTATGCAGACGTTTGATTGTTACTTTTTTACTGTCATCAACAATAATTTTTCCTTTATCTCCTAAAATTTCAAGACGATCCGTTCCCATAATGTCATGCGTACAAGTAACAAATACACCTGTCGCTCCGTCGCCATAATCTAACACTGCTGTTACATCATCTTCAACTGTAATTTTTCTTTGATAGCCGTATTTTACATTCGACATTACTTTTTTCGGCATCCCTGTAATCCATTGCAGAAGGTCTAATTGGTGTGGTGCTTGGTTAACTAGAACGCCTCCACCTTCACCTTCCCATGTTGCACGCCAAGAACCTTGGTCGTAGTATCCTTGTGGTCTCCACCATGTTGTAATGACCCAGTTTGTGTGACGAAGTTTTCCAATTTCACCATTATCAATAATTTCTTTAATCTTTTGGTAAAGTGGATTCGTACGTTGGTTAAAGAAAATCGCAAAAGTTAGTTCAGGTTTTGTTGCCGCAAATTCATTTAACTCTCGAACTTGTTTCGTATAAACACCTGCTGGCTTTTCTACTAAAGCATGAATATCTCTTTCTAATGCTTGAATTCCCATTTCAGGGTGTAAGTAGTGCGGCACACATGTAACGACTGCATCTACATCACCACTTTCTAGCATTTCGATATAATCTGCATAAACAGGTACGTTTGGATATTTTTCTTTAACTGCTTCTCTTTTCGCTGGATCGATATCACAAATCGCACCAATTTCCATATGTTCTACTTTTCCATCAGCAATAAATCCTGCATACGTTGAACCTTGTGCTCCAAAACCTGTAATCCCTAATCTAACTTTTTTCATCATGAATAACTCCTCACATTTTATAATTTGGTTGCGCTTTCAAATGTATCATTTAAATTCGACGACTGTTCAGGTTTCAAATGAATCTCATTTAACCCCTGAACCATTCGTCTGAATTTATTTATTTTGTTACCTTAATCGCTTTTTCTTGTGCAATTAAGCATAGCTCTGCCGCTTTAAAGACATGCTTTTGCGTCATTGCTTTTTCTGTACGATGAATACAGTCTAAAATTAATTCGCCAAAGAATGGGAAACCAACTTCACCAGAAACATGATAATGTTTTTCTCCTTCTTTATTGACTAAAAATAGATGATCGCCTGTTTCTTCTCTTGCTACGTCAACGTATTTACGGATTTCAATTGTTCCTTCTGTTCCCGTAATAAACGTACGGCCATCGCCCCAAGTACTCAGTCCATCTGGCGTGAACCAATCAACTTTAAAGTATTGCGTTGCACCGTTATCACCCACAAGCGTTGCATCACCATAATCTTCTAACTCTGGATATTTCGGGTTATCGTAATTCCCTACTTTACTATGCACAACTTCTGCATCCGCGCAATCCGCGTAATATAAAAATTGTTCAATTTGGTGACTGCCAATATCACATAAAATTCCACCATATTGTTCTTTATTAAAGAACCAATCTGGACGACTGTCTGCATTTAGGCGATGTGGACCAAAGCCTGTTACTTGTAAAACACGACCAATCACACCATCTTTAATCAGTTCGCCTGCAAATACAGCACCTTCAACATGTAAACGTTCACTGAAGTAAACCATATATTTTTGTCCTGTTTTTTCAACAACACGCTTCGTTTCTTCTAACTGAGCCATCGTTGTAAAAGGTGTTTTGTCAGTAAAATAATCTTTTCCAGCTTCCATCACACGATTGCCTAATGCACTTCTTTCTGATGGAATTGCCGCCGCTGCAACAAGTTTAATAGATGGATCATTTAAAACTTGCTCCAATGATTCAGCTTGTTTTACTTCCGGAAACTTTTCAATAAAGTCCGCTACTTTCTTTTCATCTGGGTCATAAACCCATTTCAAAGTTGCACCTGCTTCGACTAGCCCATTACACATCCCGTAAATATGCCCGTGATCTAGTGCAACTGCCGCCACTTCGAACTCTCCCGCTTTTACAACCGGATTTGGCTTCCCTTTCGGTGCATATGTCATACCGTCTTTACTCATTTTTCCCACTCCTCTAACAATGATTACTTAGTTTTCAAATGAAATTGTTTGATTATTAATCGAAGAATTACGAATCGCATCAATCATTTTCAGTGAAGTAAACGCTTCCTTCGCTTGAATATAATTTGATGAGTTTTCTTTAATACAAGAATAGAAGTGGTGAATGAGCTTCTCATGACTCGCACCATAATAAAACTTCTGCCCTTCCATTTTCTCATCTTCTGCAATTTCTTCTTTTCGTCCTTTTTCATTTGTCTGCATTAATAGACTATCTTTAATGGTAAATTTACCTTTCTCACAAATGACTTGTAATTCAACACTAGAGTTTGCTGAATTTGTAATCGTTGAGAAAAATAATCCAGTTGCACCATTTTTAAATTGAATATTTGCACTCGCTGTATCTTCTACTTCAATCCCGTAATCCAATAGATTAGCGATTGATCCTTTAATTGTCTCAATTTCTCCAGCAACGACTTGCATAAGGTCTAATGTGTGAATGGCTTGGTTAATCATCACACCGCCACCTGCATATTCCATCTTGCCGCGCCAAGGTTTCACATCATAATAGGCTTTCGGACGGTACCAAGCAACCAAACCTTTGACACCAAGCACTTTTCCATAAATTCCGCTATCCAACATTTCCTGAAGCTTTTGGAATGTGTAGTTAAAACGGTTTTGAAGTGATAAACAAATTTTCACTTCAGGATGTGCTTCTTCAAGTTGAACGAGTGCTTCTCCCTCTTCAATTGAGTGCGCCAAAGGCTTTTCTAAATAAACGTTAACGCCATGCTCTACACAAGCTTTCGTTACTTCATAATGCAAATGATGCGGTAAACAAATATGTACACAATCTAATTTTTCTTGCGCGAGCATTTCATGATAATCAGTATAAAAAGGAACTCCGCTCACAGTCTCTCTAAGCGTTTCGTCAATATCACAAACAGCTACTAAGGAAGCATCTGCACTTTTATCAATGGCTGGTAAATGTACATGCGAAACATCCCCAAGTCCTATTAATGCTACTCTTAACATAAAAACCGACTCCTCTTTTCGTGTCCAAAATCATGATCATCTTTACGATTTCTAAAAAAATACCGTAGATTCTAGGGAATTCAATTATCTTCATTCCAACTTACAAACTACGGTAAAACGCTTACATTTCCAATAAAAAAAACGTTAATTTATTGACCAATCAAATTAATGACGAATCCCTATTTAGGCTGTCCAGAAAGCTTTCACTCAACTTCCTGGACAATTTTGATTTGAACATTCGTTCACTGCGGATTCTTGCTTTTTCACTTCAGCACTAATACCGATGAGACGATTTTTGTTCAACAGCCTTCAATAGGTCATTTTCTATTCATTAATGATTTGATGCTTGTTCTAAGATTGTCGCTGGTAGCTCTTCGTTCATGCTGCCTGTGCGGTAACCTTGTAAATCAATTGACACATACGTAAATCCAAGTGAAGTAAGTTTCATTTGAATTTGTTCGCGTTTTTCAATCATTTCACCAATTTGGCTAGGTGTTACTTCAATTCTCGCTACATTTTCGTGATGGCGGACACGCGTTTGTGGGAAACCTAGTTTCGCTAAAAACAATTCCGCTTCATTCACTTGCTCGATTTTCTTTTTAGTCAGCGACACGCCGTAAGGAATTCTTGAAGCTAAACTACATGATGCTGGTTTATCCCATACTGGAACGTTTAATGCATTTGCAAGTTCACGTACTTCATGTTTATACAGCTCAACTTCCTGTAAAACACTGCGTACACCTGCTTCAGTTCTTGCTTTTAAACCTGGACGGAAATCATTTAAATCATCCATAATCATGCCATCTAATACACATGCATAACCAAGTTCTTGTGCAAGTTCATTTAAGCGACTATACAGCATTTTCTTACTGTGGTACCAGCTATCCGGCGTATTCGCAACAATATTCGGGTTTTCTAGTTCTTTAATTTCTGTTTTATATACACGAACACCCATTGACTCAGCTAATTGAACAGCGCCTTCAAATTCTTCTTTACGGAATAATTCAGAGGCAACAACAACTGCCAAAACATTTTCTTCGCCTAACTCTTCTTGCGCACGTTTTAAAACTAATGCACTGTCAACCCCACCGGAAAACGCAACAACCACACGCTCCATCTCCGTTAAAACTTCTCCTAAACGAAGATTTTTTGCTTCTAAAGTTTTGTTCATTTTACCTCTCCTCGCTTTATTTTATATTTAAATCCACAATATACAACTTTCGACTGTAGATTACTTTATTCACCAAAATCTTTCATCATTCACAAGAAACCGCTTCCAAGCAACAGTTTGTTTAGCGGGTAAATTAAATACGATACATAAAGAATATCACGTCTATCTTTATACGTCAAATTTTCTAACAGCCAATTTATATTCCAATAAATGCCTATCCCTCTAGCTTTTTCACTTATTAAAAACGTTTTAAAATTGACGCTTCACACTGTTTTTTCTTGTTTTAAAGTTGTTTGGCTCGCTTCAATTTTTTGATAAGTTGTTTTGGCTGATAAAAGAATCGCCATTGCTAATAAACTTCCACTAAAAAAGAATCCTATCCCATTGATCCATAGGTTCACATAGTAAACTGCTACAAATCCAAATATAATCATTAAGCTAGACAGTGGATAGCCAGTAGTGATGAGTATCGCATTTTTAATATGCGTCTTCATTGGTTGCTCAAATTCAACATAAGATGCCAATAAATGACAAACCGTTAACAACAGTACACAACTCACGACGATTGTTCCATAATAAAGTGCCGTCGCTAATTCACCTTGTAACGTTTGTAAAAAATTAAAATTTGTATAGAGTATAATCCCCATTATAAAAATGATTAACCCAAATCGATTACTTTTCAAAAATTCCGCTTTGTAATATGACCAAAACGTTTTAAATATTGGAGGTTGATTGCCTTTTACAAACTGCCTTAACGTAGCAAGCATTGCAACTGTTGCTGGAAAAAATCCGAATATAAATAACCCAATCATACTAAAGAAAATCCATAATACATTCACATACGCAAGTCTAACAAACCAATTACAAACTGCATAAACACCACCAGAGAATCCGCCCAATTGCATGCTAATCCCTCCTTTTTTTATACTTGCTTCTGGAATTATGATTACTTACAACATAACATATTTTCATAATTTCTCCGTCTTTTTATTAAACAAGTAAAAATAATTAGTTAAATGTAAAAATAATCTAAAAAAATTATAAAGATGCTTTGTCTTTATAGGCTTTCGGCGTTACCCCAAATTGCTTATGAAATGTTTTCACAAAATAACTTTTACTCGTAAACCCTAATTCTTCTGAAATATCATCAATCGATCGGTTCGTATAATCTAATAACTCTTTTGCCTCTTCCATTTTTACTTTCGTCACAAATTCTATAAAACTTTCACCTGTTTCTTGTTTGAAAATACGACTAAAATAACTCGCATTTAAATGCAAATATGCTGCCATATCACCGAGCGAAATTTTTTCATGTACTTTGGAACGTACATAAGTTTTCGCTTGCTGAATATATTTATTGTCGGCTACATTTTCCCGTGTTTCAATTTGCTGAATTAATTCACCAAACACCTTGTTCAATATACTTTCCAATTGTTCTAGTGTTTTAATGTTTCGGATCACTTGATCAATCATTCCCAATGACTCATTATTTTCCGATAACATATGCGTACCTACATATAATCGAATATCTAAAACTAATTTAATTGCCCATCCCCTTACATCAGGAGGTGAATCATAATTCTTTTTGAAATCGGATAAACAAGTTTGCAAATACTTTCGGACTTGATCCTCTTCTTTGTTAATGACCATCAATCTTAACTCATGTAAAGTACTCGGATAATCTTGAAAAACAGCATTCTCTTGATACATAATGCTTTCCCAATTTTTCATCGTCCCATGTGGTTGATAAAATCGGATTTCTTCATCATTCAAGAGCAGTTTTATCGACTCAACTAAATGTTCATCTTGAGTAGACTTAGACTTTTTAATAATCGTGATACTAATTTTCAAATATTGTTGAATCGCATTTTGCATCTCCCGCAAAGCTTCTTCAAATTGACGACAACTCGGAAAAAGAATTAAAAACTTATCTTGCAAAAAGAATATTTGAACATCTGAATGATATTGCCGCAATATTTCTTCGATCAAATTATGAATACTAAACTGCAAAAGAATTTCTTTTTGATAGCGCCCGACAACATCCCGATAACCATCAATAAAGCAAACTGCCAGCTGGTATTTTTGGCGTGAAAAATCAATATGAAGTAATTCTTCCTACTGTGTCCACCATGTTTCATCCGGTATAGACGCTTCTTCCATTAACTTTTCTATAAAAACCGTTTTTAATGCCATCATATTTTGTTTCAAAAATACATCTTTCTGGACTTGCTTTTGTTGCATTTGTAAATCTTGATCCATCTTTGTTTTTAACTTTTGCAGAAGTATAGAAATTTCATTTTCATCCATTGATTCTTTTAAAAGATAATCGAATACACCTAACTTCAACGCTTGCTGGACATAATGAAAATCATCATGGCAAGACAATATAATCTTATAAGAAGGCTCCTTTTCTAGCTGTGTGACTAATTCGATTCCGTTTAGTTTTGGCATTCCAATATCTGTAATCAGTACATCATAATCATGCTCTTTTAAATAATCATATGCCGCTAAACCATCTTTGAAAGTCTTCACAACTTGAAATCCATATTCTTCCCATAAAATCATCTTTTCCAAAAACTGCGTAACAAACACATCATCATCAACAAGCACGACTTTATACATTTTTCTTCATCGCCCCTTTTCAATTGGAATGTAAAAAATGAAAGCTGTGCCTTTTCCCAAAGTGCTCTCTATCAACATATTAAAACTTTCTCCATAAATTAGTTTCATTCTTTGATAAACATTGCGTATCCCAATTCCATTAAAACTCCCTTGATGCTCTTCTTGATGATTTCCTATATGAACAAAAATACTTTGCTTTAACTTATTAAGCTTATCTTCATCCATTCCAACACCATCATCAGCAATCTTTAATTTTAAAAAATGCGCATCAACTAACTCTGCCGAAATGTGAATCTGTCCATGACGCTCATGATACCCATGAATAAATGCATTCTCAACAATCGGCTGCAAGAAAAAACGTGGGACATGATTTTCTTTAATTTCTTGTGATATTTTTATTTCTAACTGAATATCTTCTTGATGCCTAAAATTCATCAATTGAAGATAATGTTGGACAGTCGTTAATTCCTCACCTAAAGGAATAAAAGCATTATTGCGATTTATCGTCATTCGAAGTAACGCAGATAATGCATAAATCAATTCTGCACTTTCTTGATCGCCATGCATTCGAATTTTTAATCGCATTGAATTTAATGTATTAAATAAAAAGTGCGGATTAATTTGAGCTTGCAGCATTTCAATTTCCGCCATCCGTTTCTCTTCTTCTTGTCGCTTAATTTGATCAATCATCTCTTCAATTTTATCAAGCATATGATCAAAAGACTGCGCAAGTTTCGCTACGTCATGATTGCCTTTAATCTTCGCACGTCGGTTAAAATTACCACGCTCTACTGCTTTCGTGACTAAACTTAACTTGGCCACTGGCTTTATCATCTCTCTTATGAGAATGATTAGCCCGATTAAAAACACTAATAGTAAAATTCCTTGAATAATTAAGGTCGTCCTCGTTCCTGTATTGATTCCACCAATTGTTTCTTCATAAGGCGCTAAACTAACTAACTGCCAGTTCGTATAAGATACAGGATAAGAGACGAGTAAATGGGATTCTTGTCCATAATCTACAATTTGATAAGTTGAATGATCAAAATCATATTGTAAACTTTGTCCAATTTCTTTTTCATTCAAACTAGAAAAAACCTTCCCATTTTCATCTGTTAAGAAAAACTTCATATCGGTATCTAATTGAAGCGCTTCAAAGAAATTCCGTATTGTTTTTTCATGCAAACTTAAAATCAAGTAAATATTAGATGCATGAGAGATTTGAATCGTTCGCGCCATACTGATCAAATAGGGATTTGACTCTTTTTCTGATTGAATATAAGTCGGATGCGCACCGAGCCAGTGCATTTGATAGACATTTAATTTCTTTAATTCCTCAAACCAAGATTTTTCTTTAAACTCGAGGGGATCATACTCGTATTTGGGGTAATTCATATAGTAGGGTCCATCCTCAAAAAGAATCGTAATATATGTAGAGGAAAACATATCCGCCAGATCAGATAACGCTTCTGAAACTTTTATATAATTCGCCATCTCGTCTTTTCCCGTTGCTTCTGGGTTATTCAAATCAAGTGTTTTACTAGACTTCAAAAGTCGATTAAAATTCGTATCAAATTGAATATAATTTGACGCTTGCATTGCACCGTCTAATCGTCCTTTGATATTTAATTCGATTAAGCTTAAAGTATCTTTAGACTGCTTTGCTGCATGCTCTTCAAGTACATCTGTCGTTAAATAATTAGAAACGATATACGTTCCAAACCACGGAAGCAATACACATAATACAATTGCAATGAATAAACGACTTCGTAATGACATATCCCTTAGTCTTTCTATGATGCGATTCACAGCGTATCCTCCCTATCTTTCACCGTTTGCTAATACACTTTGGGAATGCCTTCAATTCAGCCATTTACAAAACCAAAAATGGAGTTGCCTCCACAAATCATCTTTCTGATTTGTAAGACATCTCCATTTTAGTATATTCAGATTACTTGTTCGCGTCAACTACTGCTTGCGTCTTCTTCTGAATGTTTTCTATTGTTTTGTCAATATCTTGTTCGCCTAATAAATACATTTCAACTTCCGCACCAAACTCTGTAATGACTTCAGTAATATAAGGTGCTGGCGCTGAATTCGCAGATGGTTGAACAGCAGATAATGCATGTTTTAAAGATTCAAGATCAGATGCATCTGGATTTGATGTCGCTTTTACTAATTCTTCAAGTACCGCATCTAAATCTGCTTCTTTCCAAGATGGCATCCAAACACCTTGTTCTGAAATTCCTTCAGTTGATAACCAACGGATAAATTTGTATGCTTCTTCTTTATTTTTCGATGTATTTGAAAGTGCAATCACATCTCCACCGAATACTGCATAATTATCGCCTGCTTTGTTTTGTGGCCAAGGCGCCCAAACAATTTCAAAATCTGGTGTAAACTGTCCCCATTCTGTAATCATAAAGCTCCCTGTTGGAATCATACTTGCTGACTGTGAGAAAAATTGTTGACGATAATCTAGTTTTTGTGAAAATGTTTCAAAAAATGGCACCGCTGATTTATCTTCTTGCTCTAATTCATAACGGTATTCTAATGATTCTTTTAACAATGGATCATCTGCATTTGATGAACCGTCTGGCTTTAATAGCGCAGTCTCATCCGCTTTACTCATTAATTTTAAAGATGAGAACATTTCATGCCAAGTGTGTAAATAAGTACCGTAATGATCATCCGTTGTCATTTTCTTTGCATACTCTCTGTAATCATCCCAAGTCCATTCAGTTGGGATTTCTAAACCTGCTTCATCTAAATGACTTTTATTAATCATCACTAAGTTTGTAACGCCTTTCATTGGTAAACCATAGTATTGATCATTGATTGCCGCATAACTATTATTATATACGTCATCGATTTCAATGCCTTCTTCTTCAAAAAACTCATCCAATGGCGCAACTAATCCTGCCTCGACTCTTTTCGCATGGTCGTTTCCGTTTGAAAACATCATCACATCAATTTGCTCATTTGCTGAAGCCATTAAATCAAGTTGTTTGACATAATCTGCATGCGTCATATTATCCACTAGAGGCATAGATTCAATCGTTACCCCTGGGTTTTCCGCCTCATACTTTTCAATAATTGGCTCCCATTTCCCTACATCTTCATTGATCCAATGGACAAATTTTAAGTTCACTTTTCCATCATCTGATTTACCCGAACTTGACTTTCCACCATCTCCGTCGTTTCCACCAGAACAAGCCGCTAAAATTAACATTGAAACAAGTGCAAGGATAGACAAAAACTTAAATTTTTTCATAACTGAAATCCCCCCTATTTTTATTCCCGTATCAACGGGTAAATATTACTTCGGTTCAAAAGCCTAGCCTTTCACACCTCCGAGCTGAATGCCTTCAATTACATGTTTCTGCCCAATAATAAAGATAATTAATAATGGAATAATCGCGGATACAGATGCCGCCATCATCAATGAATAAACGCTTCCATGTTCATCAGAGAAGCTTTGAACCCCTAGTTGAATCGTATATAATTCTTTTGAACGTAAGAAGATTAATGGATATTGGAAGTCATTCCACGTCCAAATAAAACGTAAAATCGCATAAGTTGCAATGGCTGGTCGAACAAGTGGCAACGCAATAGATGCGAAGATTCTGAAATGTCCTGCCCCATCCATTCTAGCTGATTCAATTAATTCATTACTAATGCCCATATAAAACTGTCTTAACATAAACGTTCCGAATACACTAAAACTATTTAATAATATTAAACCAAGATGTGTATCATATAACCCAATCCATCTATATAGTAAAAATTGTGTGACTAATAATGTTTGTGGCGGAATCATAAATGTTGCAAGAATGATTAAAAATAAAGCGTTACTCCCTTTAAAATTAATCTTTGCAAATCCATATGCCGCTAAAGATGAAATCGTTACAGAAGTAAGCGTTGTTAGAACGGTTACTTTAATCGAATTCCAATATAATACAAGGAATGGCATTGATCCTGTCCAAACTGTTTTATAGTTTTCTACTAGATTCCAAGTTTGCGGAATCCACTGTACAGGGTATGTTAATACTTCTTCCTCTATTTTAAATGATGCTGAAATCATCCAAATAAATGGCATTAAAAAGATTAACCCGATGATTGCCATAATAATAGTGACAATTAGCTTTCGCACATCTATCTTTTCAGTCATTGCACTCCCTCCCTATCTAACTTAATAATTCACCCATTTTTTCTGAACGATAAATTGAATGTAAGTAATGATTAAAATAATAATGAACATAACCAATGAAATTGAAGATGCATAACCTGTTTTCAACTCAATAAATGCTTGTTGGTAAAGATAAACAACTGGTGTTAAAGTCGAGTTTGCGGGTCCACCTTCCGTTAATACAATGATTAAGTCGAATACTTTAAAGCTGGAAATAATACCTGTGATTAACAATAAAAATGTTGTTGGTGAAACTAATGGAATTGTAATCTTTGTAAATTGATACCAAGCCGTTGCACCATCCATTTCAGCAGCTTCGTACAACTCTTTCGGCACATTTTGTAATCCAGCTAAGTAAATAATTAAATTGAAACCAATTCCTGTCCAAATCATAATGAGCATAACGGATGGTAAAGAAAAAGTAATATCTGCAATCCATCCAGGTGGATTTTCCACACCCAATGCCATTAACACTTGGTTGATTGGACCTTTTGTTGGGTGAAATAAAACTTGGAATACAACTGCTACCGCTACAATACTTGAAATAAATGGCATAAAGTAAATGATTTTAAAAAAGTCTTTAAAGTAAACATACTTATTAATAATGACCGCCAAGGCTAAAGAAATAATTAACATAATCGGCACTGCAATTAATAAAATAAAGTTATTCATCAAAGCTTTATGGAATAATTTATTTGACATAAGATCTCGGAAATTATCTAATCCGACAAAATTCGCCCCTTGAAAGCCAGAAACAAAATTCCAATTCGTAAAACTTAATGCGAGCGATGATATAATTGGAAATAGTACGAGCAAGGATGTTCCTATAAACATAGGTGCAATGAATAAGTATCCAGCTAAATTCTCTTGCCAACCTTCTGATGGATTTCTATTTCGCTTTTTCGGCTTTTTAGGTACTTTCTTTACTTCTTGTTCATTTTCCGATTGAACATTTGATTCCATTTGCATATCACTCACCTCAATCTCTTTTAGTAGCCTAATTATAGGTTTTGAAAGCGCTTTCCACAACGGTTTTTCTTTACACTATTGAGAATATTTTTACTTCTAACGTAAAAAAAGCATCAAAAAGTATAAAAAGTAACTTTTTTGATGCTTTTTGTATATATTTGTTTTAGCCTTTTAGCTTCTGATATCTACTTAACTTCCCCAATCATTACTCTTAACACATTCGGATGACTCGGAAATGTTTTTGTTCCTGCTCCGTAGCCGATTTGTTCAACGGTCATCGTTGGCAATGTCCCAAAGTTTTCAGCTAATGTTGCAATAATCGCAGCACCTGTTGGCGTTGCAAGCTCTCCTTTGACATCGCTTGCGGCAATCGGTACACCTTTTAAAATTTCCAATGTAGCAGGGGCTGGTACTGGATAAATTCCGTGATCAATATGAATTTTTCCAGAACCAACTGGAACAGCTGATGCGTAAATTCCATCTAAGTTTAATTGGTCTAATAAGATCGCAACTCCCACAATATCAATAATTGAATCGACAGCTCCAACTTCATGGAAATGTACATCTTCAAGCGGAACACCATGTATTTTACCTTCTGCGATGCCAATTTTTTCGAATATACGAAGTGCAAATGATTCAGCGCGCTCAGAAAATTGTGCAGACTTAATCATCTCAACGATATGTTTATACGAACGATGATCATGATGGTGATGGTGGTCTCCATGTGAATGATCGTGGTCATGCGAATGATGATGGTCATGCGCTTCATGCGAGTGATCATGGTCGTGTGAATGCTGATGGTTATGCGCTTCATGTGAATGATCATGGTCGTGTGAATGCTGATGGTCATGTGTGTGATCTTTTAAAATCACATCAAATTTTGTGCTTGTAATGCCATTTTTCACGACTTTATTAAAAGTTAGTTTGTATTCGTCTTCTATGTTTAATTTCTTTAACTCTTCCTCTAAGTGAGCTCGATCAGCACCTGCATCGATTAAAGCACCAATCACCATATCTCCACTAATTCCCGAAAAACAATCGAAATATAGAATTTTCATTTTAAACGCACCTTTCTTTGCTATAATGTAAATAAGTATACACTTAATACTTTTTCAAACCAACTTGGATGATTCAATTTTTCATCATTTTGTTGACTTGACAAACAAATTAAGCCAAAGGGGGAAATCATAATGATTACAGGCGATGGTGCTTATATAAAGAAAATCAATCGAGGATTAATTTTAAGGAAAATCATTGAGGAGAAGTTTATTTCACGGGCGGACTTATCAAAAATTACTGGACTTAATAAGGCAACAGTTTCAGTCCAAGTAGCTGATTTACTAGATGAACATTTAATTTATGAAACGCAACAAGAACATAGTGGGGTCGGGAGAAGGCCTATCATGTTATCGATTGATCGCAAAGCGGGTTATGTACTTGGCATCGATTTAGATTTTAAACATATCCAATTCATCGTTTCAGATTTGGGTGGACAACCTGTTCATTATAAATCAATTGCGCTTGATACAACAAATTATGATGAAATCGTCGAAGTTTTAATTGAACAAATCAAAATCTATGAAAGAATGTACCGAACTGCAAAATATCATTTAATCAGTGCAATTATCGGAATTCATGGAACCGTTAACAATGACGAAACGATTCACTTCGTTCCTACTTATCAATGGCGAAATAAAAATTTAAAAGAAGACTTACAAAAGAAACTTTCTTTAAATATTTCCATCCAAAATAATGCGAATTTATCTGCTTATGCGGAGCGCGTTTATGAATATCATGTAAGCAATAATTTACTTTGTATTATGCTTTCTTCAGGTATTGGTGTTGGTTTAATGATCGATGGGAAATTACAAACAGGTTATAACGGATTCGCTGGTGAAATGGGACATATGATTATTCAACAAGACGGTGATTTATGTAATTGTGGGAACCGAGGGTGTTGGGAATTGTATTCATCCGAAAAGAGTTTATTTCACAAAATAATTAAGCGCTTACACTTGAGTGAATTAACTTATGAGCAGTTAAACGTACTCATTCAGGAAGGTAATCCGCAAGTCATCGAACTGATTGAGCAATATATTATCGATTTATCGACTGGATTAAATAATATTATCAATCTATACAATCCAGAAACATTAATTTTGACGAGTGAAGTTCTGAGATTATATCCAAATTCTGTGGAAAAGATTCAAGAGAATTTTCATTCAACGGTGAGTCAATACGGCTCACTAGCCTTATCAAATCTTGGCAATAAATCATGTGCAATGGGTGCTTGTGCATTGGCATTACAACATTTCTTTGAAGTACCAGAAGTAAAATTAACTTTAGAAGAAATTTTTCAAAATCAACCCGTACAACATAAAAAGGCATTTGTGATTTAATTAAAAACAGCGTCTAAGAAAGCCGAATGGACTTTCTTAGACGCTTTTATTTTAGAACCAGTTCGTGTGGAATGTACCTTCTTTATCTTTACGCTCATACGTATGCGCACCGAAATAGTCACGTTGTGCTTGGATTAAGTTTGCAGATAAATTCTCTGAGCGGTAGCTATCATAATAAGCAATCGCGCTTGAGAAACATGGAACTGCAATTCCTTGTTCAACTGCAACAGATACAACTTTACGAAGTGCTGATTGGTATTCACCAACAATATCTTTAAAGTATGGATCTAATAATAAGTTTTCAAGCTCTGGGTTACGGTCGTATGCATCTTTAATGTTTTGTAAGAATTGTGCACGGATAATACATCCACCACGCCAAATCATTGAGATCTCACCGTAATTCAAGTTCCAGTTATTCTCTTCAGAATGTGCACGCATTTGTGCAAATCCTTGTGCATATGAACAAATTTTACTCATGAATAATGCTTTACGAACAGCTTCAATTAACTCAGCTTTATCGCCTTCATATGCCTTTACTTCTGGTGCAACAAGTATTTTGCTTGCGCGAACACGCTCGTCTTTCATTGAAGAAATTGTACGTGCGAAAACAGATTCAGTGATCAGTGGTAGTGGAACACCGATATCTAATGCGTTTTTACTTGTCCATGCACCAGTACCTTTTTGGCCTGCTTTATCTAAAATTACTTCAACAAGTGGTTGACCTGTTTCTTCGTCAATTTTTGTGAAGATTTCAGAAGTAATTTCGATTAAATAGCTATCTAGTTCACCTTTATTCCACTCCGTAAATACTTCGTGAAGTTCTTGTGCTTCTAAACCAAGAACATGTTTTAAAATGAAATAAGATTCGCCGATTAATTGCATATCGCCGTATTCGATTCCATTATGTACCATTTTCACATAATGTCCTGCACCTTCTGGACCGATATATGTTGAGCATGACTCACCGTCTACTTTTGCTGCAATTGCTTCAAAAATAGGCGCAACTAAATCATAAGCTTCTTTTTGTCCGCCTGGCATTAATGAAGGACCGTTTAATGCACCTTCTTCTCCGCCCGATACACCAGTTCCGATAAAGTGAATACCTGTTTTTTCAAGTTCTTTATTACGACGATTCGTATCTTCGAATAATGTGTTACCACCATCGATTAAAATATCGCCTTTTTCTAAGAACGGTTGAAGTGAAGCAATTGTTGCGTCTGTCGCTGGTCCAGCTTGAACCATTAACATAATTTTACGTGGTACTTCTAAAGAATTTACGAACTCTTCAATGCTTTTTGCACCGAAAAAGTTTTTACCTTTCGCTTCATTCTCTAAAAACTCATCTACTTTTGAAGTTGTACGGTTAAAAACTGAAACAGAATAGCCTCTACTTTCAATATTCATTGCCAAGTTTTTTCCCATAACCGCTAAGCCGATTACACCAAATTGCTGTTTTGACATATTGTCCCCTCATTTCGAAATTTTTTTATTTATCCAAGCCGAAGTAACGCTGTGCATTTCCATAGCAAATATTGTACACATATTGTTTCAATAGTGGTAGATCATTCGGAACTTTGCCTTCCTCAACCCAAGTACCAAGTAAATTACATAAAATTCTTCTGAAATACTCATGACGTGGGAATGAAAGGAAACTTCTTGAATCTGTTAACATGCCGATGAAATTGCTAATCAAACCAAAATTAGCGAGCGTCTTCATCTGGTCTTCCATCCCGTCTATTGTATCATTAAACCACCACGCCGTCCCGAATTGAACTTTTCCAGGCACTTCAGAATTTTGGAAATTCCCAGCCATACCAGCTAAGATATTATTATCATTTGCATTTAAACTATACAAAACTGTTTTTGGCAGCTTATCATTCACATCTAATGCATTTAAAAATCCGGATAATTTATCAGCAATTAAATAATCACCCATTGAGTCAAATCCTGCATCTGGTCCAAGTTGTTTAAACATTCTTATACTATTATTTCTAAGTGGGCTCATATGTAATTGCATGATCCAGCCCTTTTCTGCATATAATTCACCTAAAGTAACAAGTGTAAACGTCTTATATTGTTCAACTTCGAGTGCTGTTAATGTTTCGCCTTTAAGTCGTTTCGCAAAAATAGCCGATACTTCTTGTTGCGTTGCTTCTGCATAAAACATTCTTTCAATCCCATGATCAGAACTACGGCATCCCTGGGCATCAAAAAATTCCACGCGTTCTTTGAATGCAGCCAGTAACTCATCATAAGATGTAATTGAACGATTTGTCGCAGCTTCTAATTTTTCAAGCCAAGGCATGAAATCTTCTCTTTCAATATTCAATCCTTTATCTGGACGGAATGATGGTGAAACAACTAAATCATCGCCTTTGTCTTTTAAAGCAATATGGCTCTTTAAATCATCTACTGGATCATCTGTCGTTCCAACGAACTCAACTTTTTTATTTGTCAAAAGCGCTCTCGCTGTCATATCGTCTGATTGTAATTTTTTATTGGCAGCTTCCCAAATTCTCGGCGCTGATTCTTCATTTAACACTTCGTCAATGTCAAAATATCTTAATAGTTCAAGATGCGTCCAATGGTATAACGGATTTCCAAATGTATTCGGAACAGTTTTTGCCCAAGCTAAAAACTTCTCGTAATCACTTTTATCTCCCGTAATATACGACTCATCTATGCCATTCGCGCGCATCGCACGCCATTTATAATGGTCTCCACCTAACCAAGCTTCCGTTAAGTTTTCAAACTTTTTACCTTCCAAAATTTCATGTTGATTCAAATGGTTGTGATAATCGATAATCGGTAAATCCTTTGCCGTTTCGTGATAAAGCACCTTTGCCGTTTCGTTGTACAATAAAAAATCTTCAGTAATAAAAGTTTTCAAGTGAACCATCCTCCCTATTATGAATCTCGTTTTTTTAATTTGTTTGCCAGGCAAACAAATATAAATCTTATTATCATCATAATTGTAAGCGTTTTATTTTTCAAGTTTTTAAATAAATGAAATGAAAGTTTTTCTATCGACAAAAAATTCATCACTTAATCTTTTAAATTTCTTATTAAAAAACTTGAGTTTCAGAGGAGATTTTAATGACTTTTTACTTTAACTAATAAAAAAACGCGGCATTTCCGCGCATATAAAAATGGAAGGCGTCCCAAAAGTCGTCTACTTTCGACTTTTGAGACGGCCCTCCATTATTTTTTCAACCGCTTTAATACAAGCTCTGCAACAGCTGCACTTGACGCTGGGTTTTGCCCTGTGATGAGACGTCCATCTTCAACTGCAAAAGGTGCAAATGGTTCACTTGCTTTTTCATATTTGACACCGCGATTTACCAATTCAGTTTCTGTTAAGTACGGCACATGTTGATCTAATTGTGCAAGTGTTTCTTCTTCATTTGAAAAACCCGTTACCGTTTTTCCATCGATTAAATAATTTGTTTCATCGATTTTAATATTTAATAAACCAACTACACCATGACAAACTGCCGAAACAATACCGCCATTTTCATAAATCGTTTGACCAATCTTCTGTAGTTCTTCATTTTCTGGGAAATCCCAAACTGTTCCGTGTCCGCCAGCATAGTAAATCGCTTGGTAATCTGCTGCGTTTACTTCACTTGGTTTTAAAGTATTGCCTAATTTACGCATAAATGATTCATTTTGATAAAATGCCCAATCTGTTTCATCTGCCGCTTCCAAACTCGCAGGGTCAATAGGTGTATAACCACCTTTTGGACTTACATAATCCACTGTATAGCCAGCCGATTCAACTTTCTCTACAAAATGCGTTGCCTCACTTAACCATAAACCAGTTGCACGGTTCATCGTTGGGTATTTCGAAAAATTTGTTAATACAACAAGTACTTTATTAGACATCTTGTCACTCCTCTTTTATCATTATCATTAGTCTATTACTTAAAGTGCACTTGAGGTCAAGAGAAAGGATTTGTATCATATTGACGACTTATACAATGGGTGAAACGAGTCATCAAGTAGGCTTGCCAGCACCGACACTCCGCTATTACGAAAAAGAAAAACTGATTCCTGAAATTTCGCGGAACGAAGCGGGTAATCGCATTTATTCTGAAACAGATATTGAATGGATTTTATTCATTAAAACATTAAGAAATACAGATATGCCGATTCATTTGATTAAAGAATATGTTTCTTTATTCCAAGAAGGTGAAGAGACGATGAAAGAACGAAAAAAATTGATTGAAGCACATACCGAAAAAGTGCAAGAAGAAGTCGATCAAAAAATTAAAAACCTGAAAATTTTACAAAGAAAAGTGAGATATTATCATACAATGGATCGCCGACAGCAAAAGCTAAGTAGCCGCGCTTTTAAAGCGACTCAAATTGAATAATCCAAGCAATAAAAAAAAGCAGCCAAATCGGCCGCTTTTTTTATTTGATTGTCTCCGTAACGCCAGATTGAATAGATTGATAACACGCATCCAATACCGCCATATTATTCAACGTATTTTGCGTTGTATGTGGTGCAATTTTTTCACCATTTAAAATCGCCTGTGATAATTGTTCAATTTCTAAGCAGTACTGATCGCCTCTGATTAATTCAGTCGTTACAACATCACCTTTTTCGAGTTGAATCATACCTTCACCGCCGTAATTATCCGGACGAAACGCGCGCGGAACTGTAATCGAACCTTCCGTACCGTGAATGCGATATTCATGGCGCATTGCCGCATTGAAACTACAATCGAATGTTGCACTTATCCCATCTTCAAAAGTTAAATGCCCCACTGCAGCAGTTTCCACATTCATTTTCGCATCAATTACTGGATGAACATGTACCGATGCCGGTTCCATCCCCAACACATTACGAATCGCATGAATGCCGTAACAACCGACGTCATAAATGCTTCCGCCACCTTTTTCATGGCTCATACGAATATTTGCAGCACGGTTTTCTTCTGCCAAATAAAACGAAAAACTTGCAGTCATATACGTTACTTCTCCAATTTCTCCACTCGCAATGATTTCTTTTACACGAGCATGTTGTGGATGGAAATAGTACATAAATGCTTCCATAAATAACACATTTTCCGCTTCACATACTTCAATCATTTCAGCTGTTTCTTCTGCCGTTAATGCGGCAGGTTTTTCACATAATATATGTTTTCCATTTTTTGCTGCTTCAATGACCCATTCTTTATGTAAATGATTTGGTAATGGAATATAAACTGCATCGATGAATGGATCATTTAATAGTTTCTCATAATCATCATAAACTTTTTCGATTTGAAATTTCTCCGCGATTTCATTTGCTTTTGCAAGATCGCTCCCCGTTGCAATCGCAGTTACCACAGCGTTTTCAGCTCTACTAAATGCTGGCAATAAAGCCTTCTGCGCAATCCCAGCTGTACTCAAAATTCCCCATCTTACCTTCTTCATCAAACAACAACCTCCCTAATTATCTTCCCTCCATTATCACCGAAAAGCCAAAAAAACGCCACTCACACAAGACAAATTCTCCCAACCAAACTAGCAACCGCTAAAATGCAAAATGCTCAAAACACCCTCCTGCAACGAACTCAAAATCAGCAAACAACAACCCAAACTCCCCAAACCGCAAAAAAGCGAGGCAACCCCAAAAGTCATGCCCTTAGACTTTTGGAGGCGCGCCTCCCTTGTTAACCTTTCACTGAGCCTGCTAGTAATCCTCTGACAAAATATTTTCCTAAGAAAATATAAACGAGTAAAGTCGGCAATGCAGCTAATAAAGCACCAGCCATTTGTACATTCCACTGAACAACTTGGCTTCCCGATAAGTTTTGTAAAGCAACCATAACCGGCTGATTATCGCCCGTTGTAATCGTTACCGCAAATAAAAACTCATTCCAAATATTTGTAAATTGCCAAATCGCTACAACAACAAATCCAGTTATCGATAATGGAATCATAATATGACGGAACACCCCTAAAAAGTTTGCCCCATCAATTTGCGCAGATTCAATCATTTCACTTGGAATATTCGCGTAGAAATTTCTAAACATTAACGTCGTAATCGGTAAACCGTAAACAACATGCACGAGGATTAATCCCCATAGAGAATTATATAAATCTATCGTTCGTAAAAATTGAATAAGTGGAATTAAAATACTTTGATAAGGAATAAACATCCCAAATAAAATAAATGTGAATAGAATGTCTGCTCCTTTAAATTTCCATTTAGACAATACATAACCATTCATCGCACCTAAAACTGCTGACAATAATGTTGCTGGAATGACTAAATAAAAACTGTTCAATAAGTTCGGCGATAAATTTTCCCATGCAATTTGATAAGAACTAAAATCAAACGCAGTCGGTAAACTCCACATTGTCGCCAAGGAAACTTCTTCTATCGGTTTTAAACTCGTAATAATAATGACGTAAATCGGCATTAAAAAGAAAATCGAAACGAGAATCAGCAATACATATTTTAAAATTGTTCCTAGACGTAAAGTTGTCATGACTGATCCCCCTTCCTATTATTCCATAAATACGGAACGATAAAGACCGCAACGAGTAACAACATAATAATGGCAATCGCTGCACCATTTGCGTAATAATTTCCTCTAAATGTCGTTTCAAACATATATAATCCTGGCACATCTGTGACGAAGTTCGCACCAGTTCCCGTCATCGCATAAACTAAGTCAAATATCTTCAATGAAATATGCGCCATAATAATCACAACACTCATCGTAATCGGCATCAGAAGTGGCAAGACAACTTTCCAATAAATTTGAAACTCCGTTGCGCCGTCCATTCGCGCGGCTTCACGAAGTTCATCACCAATACCCCGTAATCCTGCTAAATACATCGCAAGAGAAAAACCCGTCATTTGCCAAACAGCTGCAATGACAACTGCTAAAATTGCGACTGGTAAACCAAATTCGATTTGCCCCCATTGAAATCCTGCCAAAATATTTGTGTCCGTATACCACTTCGGTTGAATCCCGAATACTTTTAAAAAGTTATTAAACCCAGTAGATGGGTTCAATAGCCACTGCCAAACAACCCCTGTCACAATAAATGACAAAGCCATTGGAAATAAAAAGATATTCCTAAAAATCGATTCGCCTTTTAATTTTTGGTCTAGTAAAATTGCTAAACCCAATCCTAAAACAATTACTAGCCCAATAAAGAAGACCGTAAAGAAAATTGTATTTCGTAAATCTGCTTGAAATCGAAAATCATTAAATAAATATGCATAGTTTTTTAATCCGGCAAAGGAGAAATCAGGAACAATTGTATTATAATTACTAACCGATAAATATCCCGTCCAACCGATAAAGCCGTAAACAAAAACGACAATTAATATTAAAGAAGGAATTAAGAAGAGGATTGCGGTGAGTTGGTCTTTTGATATTTTATTTTTCTTCCTAATCGGTAGGTCCTTTTCCATCATCATTTCCTCCTATCTTTTAAATATGTATATAGAAAGGCCGCCGAATTTTCCTTCGGCAGCCTTTCACTTACATCTCAGGTGCTGCGCTTTTTAATGCAGAAATTAGATTGTCTACATCTCTTTGCGTAACAAAAATATTGACTGCTTGATTTGCTTTCGTAACGAACCCTTCAGATGCAGCTGAACCGTGCGCAAGTGTCGGGAAAAGTTTTGCTGTTTTAAAATCTTCAATCGTATCTTTTCCGTAATCATCGTATTTTGATGGATCTGCATCAATTCTTGCTGGAATCGAACCTTTTAACGGATTAAATACGTCTTGTGCTTCAACTGAACCTAAGAATGTTAAGAATTCTTTTGTTTCTTCTACATGCTCTACACCTGTTGGTAAACCGAATGTGTCTGTAATTACTGCGAATTCGCCAACTGTATCTGGGAATGCAAAGTAACCGAAGTCTTCATTTGTCACTAAGCCTAAGTCATTTACAAAGTATCCTTTCGCCCAATCACCCATATTTAGCATTGCTGCATCGCCTTCTGCTACAAGTTGTGCAGAGTCTTGCCAGCTACGAGAAGCATGGTCATCATTGACATAGTTTAATAGTTTATCGAAGTTTTCAGCTGCTTTTACAACTCTCGCATCATCAAATTCAATTTCACCATTAAATAATTTAATATAATCGTCTGCACCTAATTCTGCTGCTAATAAGTTTTCGAATACTTGCGTTGCTTCCCAAGTTTCTTTATCTCCTAAAGCTAATGGAACGACACCTGCCGCTTCTAATTTCTCAGCTACAGCGAAGAATTCATCCATCGTTGTCGGAACTTCTAAATTATGTTCGTTAAAAATTTCCATATTGTAAAAAATAACATTTCCTCGGTGAATATTTACTGGAACTGAATAAATATTCCCATCACTACTGACTAAATCGATTAATGATTCCGGGAATTTATCCATCCAATCATTGGCTTCATATAATTCATTGAGTGCTTCCATTTTATTAGCCGCTACCCAACTTTTGTTTAACTCTTCTCCACCATGTACTTGGAATGTTGAAGGTGGATCATTTCCTTGCATACGTGTTGCTAAAACAGCTTTTGCATTCGTTCCAGCTCCACCTGCAACTGCCGCGTTTTTCACTTCAATATCTGGGAACTTTTCATTGAATAAATCAATCAATGCAAGTAAGCCGTCTTCTTCCCCGGCTCCTGTCCACCAACTGAAAATCTCTACAGATCCTGCTGATCCACTATCTTTTCCACCGCTGTCCGTTCCTTTCGAATCATCATCCGTTCCCGAACTCGAATCCGAATCTGAACCTGAGCTACATGCTGCAATAATTAACACTAAACTTAACATGAGCAGACTCAATATCTTTTTCATTTGAACCCCCACCCCTTCCGTATTGATAACGCTTTCACTTATATACAATACACTCCATTTGATTATTCAGATTATTTAAAACCTGTACTTTTTTATGTTTTTCTTCATTTTTTCAAGATATGACTTTGAAATTGTCTTGGAGAATCGCCATAATGCTTTTTAAACACTCTACTAAAATAATTTGGATCATTATAACCAATTAAAAAACTAATCTCTTTTAATGAAATCTCATTCTCTTGAATCAGCTTCCTTGCCTCTTCCATTCGATTCTTTGTCACGTATTCAATAAATGTTGCCCGAAAATACTCTTTGAAAATTTTAGAGAAATAAGTAGGACTTAATTTCACTTCTAACGCAACTTCTTCTAATGTAAGCGGCTTTGTAAAATGTTTTTCAATATATTGCTTAGCAACTTCCATCGTATGTTTGGACTGATTGTATGTGCTCATTTTCATACAAACTAATTGTAAAAATGTAGACCAATCCTCATCTGTATACAAAGTCGAAATAGGCATTTCTACAGGAATTAGCTGATGTTTTTCTAAAGATGTTTGAAGTTGAATATACAAGCGATCACGATCTGCTTTCGACGTCTCCAGCGCAAACTGTTTAAAAAGCTCTTTCGCCATATCTTCATGCCCATTTTCTACTTCTTGTACAATCCTTGCCATTAACTCTTCTTTCGTTTTACTTTCAACATTCGAGAAAAATCCATAATGACTTTTTTCATTCGCTTTATAATAAAAACATGCTGCATAGGCTCTTTCATAAGAAAGACTTGCTTCATCTATTTCTGTAAATAATGTTCCTAAACCTAAATAAGTATCTTTTCCTAATACAATCGATAATTTTTTTGCGGTAATTAATTGATCCGCTTTTTCAATGTTTTTTTCTTCTATCACAAGCACAACAAATGCATTTTTCACTTTCACTACTATAAATTTTTCTACTAATAATTGATTGAGTGCTTTCTTTAAAGACGCTTCTGTCATATGCCTTCCTTTACTAAATACAATAAAATAACAATGCTGTAATTTAGGATAAAAATAAGCTAAAAGCGTCTCTGTTTTCTCATCGACTTGTCGACGTATCATATTAAATACAACACTCTCTTTTAAAATAGATGTCGTTTCTTTTTCGCTTTCATCTTTCTTTTGATCTTTTTGCACTTCTTCAATCATCCGATTCAATGTACTTAAAATTTCACTCTTCCGACCGGGCTTCAAAATATAATCTTTAATCCCATATTGAATCGCTTGTTTTGCATAGGCAAAAGTATCATAAGCTGAAACTAAAATGATTTTGATATGTGGATGCATTTCACAAATCATTCGACTTGCCTCTAGTCCCGTCATCCCAGGCATTTTGATATCCATAAAAATAATATTCGGTTGCAGCTGTCCAGCAAGTTCCACCGCTTTCCTTCCGTTTTCCGCTTCCCCGACAATTTCAATTTCTTGATGATAGCTACTCAGCATTTTCCGCATTGCTTTTCTTTCCAATAATTCATCATCGACTATGAGGATTTTCAACCGCTTTCGCCACCTTTCTTTAGTAATTTCAAACGGACAATTGTCCACTCTTCATTTTCGGATTCAATTTCAATTACATCTGTTTTTCCAAAAAATAATTGTAAACGTCTTTTCACATTCATTAAGCCAATCCCTGTTGAATGCCCACTATGCACTTGCTGCTCCGGACGATCCGATAAAATCTCATGTATTTTTCGCTCGTCAATCCCTCCGCCATTATCGCTTACTTCTACAAATACCGTTTCCTCATCTTGATAGACTTTTAACGCTATAACACCACCTTCTTCTTTACTTTCAATCCCATGAATAAACGCGTTTTCGACTAATGGTTGTAAAGTAAGACGTGGAATCCCAATTGCTAGACAAGTTTCATCTAATTCTGTTATAAATTGGATTCTTTCGGAGAAACGTGTTTTTTGAATATGAAAATATTCTTCAACAACCTTCACTTCATCAAATAAAGAAACTTCTTTCTCCAATTGCCCTAAATTATGTCGCAATAATACTGCAATCGCTTCGATTAATCTTGACGTTTCTTCCGCATCCTCTAAATAAGCCATTTTCGAAACTGTGTTCAGCGTATTAAATAAAAAATGAGGGTTAATTTGATTTTGCAGATGTTTTAACTCCATATCTTTAAGAAGTTGATCTAATTCTGATTGATGTTGAATTTCTTTTACAAGCTGCTGAATATTCATCTGCATTGTATTAAATGTATGTCCAAGTAACTGCAGCTCATCATTCGTATGAATTTCCACTTTATTGCCCAGTAAATCACCTTCAGCCATTTTTTTAGCGGCACCGGATAATTGCTCAATCGGTCTTGTAATCCCTTTTGAAAACCAAATCGCAAAAAACAAAGCTAATAATATCGTCGTTAAAAATAGAAAAACGATAAACTTAAAAAAATATTGATTACGTTCCTGTAAATTTTCATAAAAAGATTGGTAAGTTGTTAATTCTTCGTCAATTGACTCTAACGTAACTTCCTGAATATAATCTCTGCTTTTTCGAACTTCTTCAATTCGCTTCGTATATTGTTCAATATCTTCCCTTAAAACAAAACCAACCGTTAACTCACTTTCTAAAATAAAAGATTCGATTAAATCGATATAATTTATATTTTTCATATGATCCACAGCATACAATTTTTCAAATCGCTCTTTTGTTTGCTGCAATGAATTCTTTTTTTCATAATAATTATCGGCATTTTCTTCACTTGGTTCTAAAACATATATTTTCGTTTCATCGTATAATTGTTCCGTTTTTTGTGAAATCGAATTTAATAATAAAAAACGTTGAAAACTATCATCATATTGTTTCATGAGCCGATTTGAACTTACATAAATTAAAATTGCAGTCATTTGAAAGAGCACAACAAAGACAAAGAAATAAATAAATAATTTTCCCCTAATCGTGTTTAACATGTTCATCGAGTCCATATTCTATTATATTTTCTTTTCTAATCGCACGGGTTGGCGTGTAAATCTCTTTTTCTAGTAACTCAGATTGCTGTAATTCAATCATAGAATAAATCGACTCATACCCCATTTCTTGCGGATACTGAGCAACCGTTCCATCGATTCTTTCATCTTTAATCAGGGCTGTCGTTGCAGGCAATAAATCGAATGCCGACACATACACTTCTCGATTTGGCAAAAACTCTTGAAGTCCTTCGACAATCCCAATCCCATCAAGCGCACTAAGTCCAACTAATGCGGTCACTCTGGAATGTTCTTTTAACAAAGCATAAGTGGCTTGTGCAGCACCAGATTGCGTAATATTCGATTCTTTTTCCCCGACAATTTGAATTCGTTCAACCGCTGCAATCGCATCTTTAAAACCAGCAACTCTCTCCTGCTGATTAATCGCATCAAATCGCCCCATAATGATTCCAACATACTGAGTGCCAGTTGTATTTTTGATTAACATCTCTCCTGCTAATTGACCCGCATAATAATTATTCGTACCAATATAAGCACTACGCATACTCGTTTTTACATCTGTATCGATTGTAATAATGGGAATGCCATTCTCTATCCCTTTAAACACCAAGTCTTCAAATTCACTGCCTTCAACACCTTGCACGATGATTCCATCCACTTTTGTCGCAATCATTCGGTCAAGTCGCTTTAATAATTGATCATTATCTGCTTTTCTAGGACCTACATATTCCAAGAAAATATTTTTTTCTTCCGCTGCTCGTCTTGCACCTTGTTCAACTAAACGCCAATAATCATTATCCAATTCCTCAGATATTAGAACAAAATGATAGTCGTATGTGGGATATTCAACACGTTCTTGTTCAATATAAAAAGTTTTATAACCAAAATAGATCATCGCACCAACGATGCTGAAAAATAAAGCCCCTCCCCCAATGAAAATAAACCATTTTGCCCCTTTCATAATATATTCCCCTTTCTTATGTAGCGAAGATTCTGTATCTTTATAACCCCTTTAAATATACCACAAAAATAGATTGATAATTCTTGCTAAATGTCGTAAAATATACTTAATTAATTAATTTAACAAAGTTCATTGAAAGGGGTTTCAATTATGCTTTTAAAAGATTTACGTTCAAAGTTTATAGATATTTTCAAGCATCAACATACACCTTCTTTTTACTTCTCACCAGGTCGGATTAATTTAATCGGTGAACATACAGATTATAATGGTGGGCATGTATTTCCCGCTGCCATTTCCTTCGGGACGTATGCGCTCGCTTCCAAACGACAAGATCAGTTACTCAGATTTTACTCTGTGAATTTTCCAGACGCAGGCATCATTGAATGTACGATTGATGAATTAGATTTTAATGAAGAACATGATTGGGCAAATTATCCAAAAGGAATGCTTCAAGCGATGATGCAAAACGAGGCGCCGATTACACAGGGTTTCGATGTTTTATTTTACGGTAATATTCCAAATGGGGCGGGACTTTCATCGTCTGCTTCTGTTGAACTTGTTACAGGAGTGCTGATCAATGATTTATTTAACCTTGAGAATGAAAGACTCGATCTCATTAAACTCGGTCAAAAAGTTGAAAATGAGTATATCGGTGTCAATAGTGGGATTATGGATCAATTTGCAGTGGGCAATGGACAAGAAAATCATGCGATGCTTTTAAATTGTCAAACTTTGCAATTTGAATATGCACCGCTCAATTTAAAAAATCATGCCATTTTAGTTATTAATACGAATAAACGACGCACATTATCGACTTCAAATTATAATGAAAGAAATGCCGAGTGCCAAACTGCCTTAAAAGATTTACAAACCGCTTTAACGATTCAATATTTATGCGATGTAACACTAGAACAATTTGAAGAACATCAACATCTGATTCAAAATCCAATTCATAGAAAAAGAGCAAAGCATGTCATTTATGAAAATGCACGGACAAAAGAAGCATACATTGCATTACAAAAAAATGATTTACAGCAGTTCGGACAATTTATGAACGAATCGCATCACTCTTTACGCGATGATTTTGAAGTTACTGGAGATGAACTCGATACGATTGTTCATGCTGCATGGGAACATCCAGGGGTCATTGGCGCAAGAATGACGGGCGCTGGCTTTGGTGGTTGCGCTATTGCAATTGTTGAAAATGAACAAGTCGAATCTTTCCAAAAGACAATTAGCGAAGTATACACAGAGAAAATTGGCTATGAACCAAGTTTTTATTTACCGACCATTGCTGACGGTGCAAAAAAATTAACGGAGGAAGCGATTATATGAGTATTTTAGTATTAGGTGGAGCCGGGTATATCGGTTCGCATGCTGTTTATCAACTCATCGAGCAGGGCGAAGATGTTGTTGTGATTGACAATTTACAAACAGGTCACCGAGATGCCGTACATTCTAAAGCGACATTTTATGAAGGGGATATTCGCAATATCGATTTTTTACGAACGGTTTTTAAAGAACAATCGATTCAAGCTGTCTTACATTTTGCCGCAAACTCACTTGTCGGAGAATCCATGGAAAAACCGCTGCAATACTTCGATAATAATGTATATGGGACACAAGTACTTTTACAGGCAATGACTGAATTCAAGATAGACAAAATTATCTTTTCTTCAACGGCTGCAACTTATGGGAATGTCACAACGATGCCGATTACGGAAAATACACCGACAAGTCCAACAAATGCTTACGGTGAAACGAAATTAACGATGGAAAAACTCATCAAATGGTGTGAACAAGCGCATGGAATTCGCTATGTTTCTCTTCGTTATTTTAATGTCGCGGGCGCACGTGAAGATGGTGTCATTGGAGAAGATCATACACCTGAAACACATTTAGTTCCAATTATTTTACAAACTGCACTGGGTCAACGAAAAGAAATTACCATTTTCGGCGACGACTATAACACTGAAGATGGAACTTGTATTCGAGATTATATTCATGTTGAAGATTTAATCGAAGCACATTTACTCGCATTAAAATATTTAACAAATGGCGGCGCTAGTAATATTTTCAACCTTGGCAGCAACCATGGATTTTCAGTAAAAGAAATGATTGAAGAAGCAAGAAAAGTAACGGGACATCCAATCCCGGCTGTTTTAGGCGAACGTCGTGCGGGAGATCCTGATATTTTAATTGCAAGTTCAGAAAAAGCAAAAACAATCCTTGGTTGGGCGCCGAAACGTACAGCCATTTCAAAAATTATTGAAGATGCTTGGCATTGGCATGTCAATCACCCAACTGGCTACGGAAAGGAAGAATAATTATGCTGGAAAATTACCTTGAAGGACTCATTCAACAAGCGCTAAACGTGAAGCTCATTGAATCTTTGGATGAAGTATATGTGCGTAACCGGGTTTATGCGATGTTCAATCGAGACCCTGTGATTGCGCTAGATGCACAAACAGATGAGACGATTCCGAATCTCGTTGAAAAAATTGTAAACGAAGCGATTCAACTCGACGTCATTGAAAATGTTTTTGACGAGAAAGAAATTTTTAGTGCTGAATTGATGAATTGTTTCGTTGCACGTCCTTCAGTTATTAATGCAGAATTCCAACAAAAGTTAAAACAAAATCCGAAAGATGCAACAGACTATTTTTACGCATTCAGCAAAAACAGCAATTATATTCAAATGAACCGTATTCGAAAAAACATTGAATTTAAAGCAGATACTGCTTATGGACCAATAGATATTACAATTAATATGTCGAAACCTGAAAAAGATCCTGAGCAAATTAAACGTGAAAAATATATGAAGAAAGATGCCAATTATCCAACTTGCGTCTTATGTATCGAAAATGAAGGTTATCAAGGAAGAACGGGCTATCCTGCACGTGCCAACCACCGAATTGTGGAATTTTCACTTGAACAAGAAAACTGGTATTTGCAATACTCACCTTATGTTTACTATAATGAGCACAGCATCGTTCTGTCTGGAACACATCGTGATATGAAAATCGACCGCAATACTTTTAAAAGATTGCTCGCTTTTATTGAACAAATTCCACATTATTTTATCGGTTCCAATGCAGATTTACCGATTGTTGGCGGATCGATTTTAAGTCATGATCATTACCAAGCAGGAAATTATACATTTCCAATGACAAATGCAAAAGCCAAGTTCAATTTTTCACTTTCTGACTTTCCAACTGTAAAAGGTCAAGCACTCGAATGGCCGCTCGCCACGATTCGCTTGCAAAGTACTAATCGAGAGGCGCTTGTGACCGCTGCTGATACAATTTTAAACGAATGGCAAAACTATTCGGATTCAGATGCTGATATTATCGCTTTTACAGCGGATACACCGCATAATACGGTTACACCAATTGCGAGAATGAACGGAGATTTATTTGAACTCGATCTCGTTCTTAGAAATAACCGAACATCAGATGAACATCCACTTGGTATTTTCCATCCACATGCCGATGTGCATCATATTAAAAAAGAAAATATCGGGTTAATTGAAGTGATGGGACTTGCGGTGTTGCCAGCTCGACTAAAGACAGAGTTAGAAGAGATTAAAAATCGTTTACTCGGAAAATCTTCTCAAATCGCAGAATACCATCTATCTTGGTCTGATGAACTGGTTGAAAAATATCCAAATGTTTCGAGTGAAGGAGAAGCAACGAAGGTTATAGAACGTGAAGTTGGCGAGAAATTTGCAAAAGCATTGACAGATGCTGGAGTTTTCAAAAATGACGAGCAGTGGAAACGTTTCTTAAATACAATAAATATAAAGTTTGGTGATTAAATGGAAATTTCAAGTGAAACATTAGCAAATGGTTGGATTGAATACACATTAAAAAATGACAACCAAATGCAAGTGAAAGTGCTAGATTACGGGGGAATTATTACAGAAATCCTTGTCCCTGATAAAGATGGCAATTTGGAAAATGTCGTTTTATCTTATGAAAATAAAACAGATTATGAAGAGAATCCTTATTATTTAGGCGCAGCAATCGGACGTGTCGCGGGTAGAATCGCCAACTCGGAATTTATTTTACATGGTGAGACGATTCGTTTAGAAGCGACTGAAGGTGAACATCATTTACACGGAGGCTCAAATGGTTTTCATAATATGATTTGGGAAAGTGGCATGACGGAAACAGATCATTCTGTGAATGTCCATCTGCATCATATTCGCCGCGAAGAAGACGACGGATATCCGGGAGATATGGATGTATATATCACCTACACATTAACAAATGACAACCAACTTCGAATTTTATATGAAGCTGTATCTGATAAAGATACTGCATTAACGATGACAAATCATTCGTATTTTAATTTAAGTGGTAATGGAAAACGTCAAATTCACAATCATGAAATTCGTATGCAATCCAGTCAAATTGTTGAGTTAAATGAAGCATTACTACCAACAGGTCAAGCAATGGATGTCGAAAACACACCATTTGATTTTAGAGAAGGTTCAACACTTGCAACTGGCATTGAATCGGATCATCCACAAAATAAGATTGCAGCGAATGGTTACGATCATTATTTCATCTTCGACAATCAAACACCTGTTGAAGTCCGTGAAAATGAAAGCGGTCGTACGATGAAAATTATGACGAACCAACCGGGACTCGTCTTATACACAGCAAATACTTTGCCTGAAAACACGAATTTTTCATCAGAAAAACAAGGAGCTTATACCGGTGTAACGTTTGAAACACAAGCAACACCAGCTTCCTTACAATACGAACAATTCCCTACCGTTTATATACACGGCAATCGACCTTATAAAAAAATGACAGCTTTTACTTTTGGAGTTGAGGAGTAAAGAGGTAGCTATTGAAAGTCCGAGTCACGACTTTCGATAGCTATCTTTTTTTGTTGACGATTTGCGTTGGAAAATCGGATGACTAGTGGGAACTCAACTACGAGTTTGGACAACTCAAATGCAATTCTCGACAACTCAGACGGGTTTTTGGACAACTCGCGCGACTAGCAGCAACTCTCCTACACTTTAAGAACCAAAAAATTACAACGGATCAAAAATCGTTACCAAAATAAGCGCTATAGCACCTAAAATTGTCGCATCCTCGCCTAATCGTGTTACTTCGACAGTTGTATTTTTTGCACTCGGTGTCAATCCGGCCTTTTTAATAGTAGTTAAAATCGACGGTAAAATAAATTGCTCAGACTTCATGACGCCCCCGCCAATGACGATTTTGGAAGGATTCAAAGTATGTATAAGATTTGTTAAACCAATTCCAATAAACTCCCCTGTTTCAGCTAGTATTTGAGTACAATCTTCGTCTCCTAAACATGCAAGCTCATAAACTTTTTCTGCCGTAAAGGGCAAATGCTTCGTACGATCACTCATTTTTTCATTTGCACGATTAGCAATTGCAGCGCCTGTTGCAAAAGTTTGTAAACAACCTCGATTTCCGCATTCACAAGTTTTACCGTGAATATCGATCATCATATGTCCGATTTCTCCCGCAATATTTTCAGAACCATGAAAAAGCTTCCCGTCCACTAATATTCCTGCACCGACACCTCGTCCAATATTTACAGCAAGCATTGAATCATTTTTTTCATGTTGGCCAAACCATGCTTCGCCAAGAGCCATGACACGTGCATCATTTTCTACTTTAACCTCTAGTTCAAATTCATCTACTAATGTTGATTTAATCGCTATATTTGAAAGTCCTAAGTTTGGCGCGACCAATGAAACACCCATTTCAACATCAACAACCCCGTGCATCGCTACACCAATGCCTATTAAATCTTCTTTCCGAACAGTTGTCTTGTTAATCACTTCATGAATACACATGATCAGTTGATTTAAAAACGACTCGTTTGTTAACGGTAGTTCAAAGCGACTCGAAACACGCGTATAAATATTCCCCTTTAAATCGGCAATGACACAATCAATATTTTCTGGTCCAATATCGACCCCGATTATATAAAAAGCAGTATGTCGAATGAGTAACATCGTTGGTTTTCTTCCACCTTGTGACGCTCCTAATTCACTCTCTTCAACAATCCCTTCTTCTATCAATGTTTTCACATTGCTGCTTACAGTTGGTGGTGTCAGCTTAGTATCTTTTGCAATTTGCGCCCTTGAAATCGGTCCATCTGTTCTTATTTTATTTAAAATCAGCATACGATTGACAGATTTCATCCATTGAAAAGTACCTTCACGCATTCCGCTCCCCTCCTTAAATTTAAACTTGCAAATAAAGTGAAACTTCAATCAGTAGGAGGTTCCTCATCCCCCACTGATTCGAAGGAACATAGGCTAAGTGCGTCACGTCCTGTGACAACGCCTATGTGACCAACATCCTGTTGCCCCGAACCAATCGGGCTTTTACAGGCAGTTGATCTCCGACTTATCTTTATCACTTTCGTCTAAATCTTGAAGTGGAAGTCCTACTGCCTGTTAATGCGGGATAAAAAATATCAGTAAATTCATTGTATAATAGATAAGGTTTTTTTGATATATACATAGTAAAAAGGAGTGCCTAGAAAGTCTATATTTGACTTTCTGGACACCCCTCATGATGGATTATTTTTTACTTAACCAACCTCAACATAAACATCTGACGATAAATTCTATTTGCATATAATGTATAATCTGGATGTGTTTTTTGCCCCCAGCTATCGTCTCCGCCTACGCCCATTTGTTTTTCATTTATGCGGATTACTGTTCGATCTGGCGTTGGTAATTTATAAAAATGACTTGCGGCTTCTAATTCTTCTGGTAAATAGGTAGAAGCATTGATTTCCATAGTTGGTAAACCGACAACTTCTATTCCTTTGCCGTCAGAATTTGTGAATGCCGCCCACCTTACTTCTGTTTTATTTCCACTTTCTTGTGGCTTTAAATAAGAGACGTATTGCTCGTCAACTTTTCCTTCATAAATTCCAATTTTAGCGCTCTTATGTTTGTCCCAATAATTTTCATGAGGACCTTTTCCATACCACTTCATATGATTAAAAGCTTCAGGCATTGTAAATAACATACCGACTTCAGGGATTTCTGGTAAACCTTCCCCTGGAACGAGTGTAGACTCTACAATGATTTCACCATTCGTATAAATTGTATAATGGATCGTACAAGTAGAAACCGTTTCAGTCGGAATTTCATAATCAGCATACACATCTACTTTTTCAGTAGTTTCTGCCCAAGTAATGCTTTTTAACACACTATTTTGCCCTGCATAACGCCATGTTTTACTTCTTTCAGCCAACCCACTACCGCGGTCATTATCCGTCATAGCGCGCCAGTAATTCAAACGCATTTCGGATTGAAGATGCTCTTTTCCTTGGAATTGATAAGCTTTAAGATAGCCCGTTTCTTTAGAAAATTGCACTTCGCCATCTGTCATTAAAATAACAAGTTCTTTTCCCCGTTCTTCAACTGATAATTTTCCGCTAGTTTCAATCGTTTGGAAAGATTCGGAAGCTTGTAATATAAATTGTTCAAACGCAACTTCATGCCCTTGCGCTGCCCAATCTGTATTTCCTTTTGTCACTAAACGCACCGTTAAAATGAGTTCTTCTTGTCTATTTTCTAAAGTAAGATTTTCTAAATGAATCATCTTCTTTTCATTTGGTTTAACATTGATAGACATTTCTTTTTGCTCTATCAATTGTCCATCAGCGAATAGTTCATATTGAAGTGTATAAGCTTCTAAATTGATAAATAAATTTTTATTCCATACTTCAATCGTTTTCTGCTTATCGTTTATCCACTTAAACTCTACGTTCTGATAACATTTTTTTACTTCGAATAGTTTCGATGATACTGCTCCGTCCGCAAAAATTAAACCATTTCCAGAGAAGTTTCCATCATGTGGTGACTCTCCGAAATCTCCACCATAAGCGAGAAATTCGATACCATCTTCAGTATGATGGCGCAATGCTTGGTCACGCCAATCCCATATAAATCCGCCTTGTAAAATATCATATTGATCGAAGAGTGTCGTATATTTATATAAATTTCCGACAGAATTGCCCATCGCATGACAGTATTCACATATAATATAAGGTTTTTGAGGAGTTTCTGCAGTTGCCGCGTTAAGCGCGTATTTCTCCACATCTATCGGCGCCACATACATCGTACTTTCAATATCAGAACTTGCTTCAGACGGGCGATAATGGAATACCCCTTCATAATGCACAAGTCTTGTCGGATCATTTTCTTTAAAGAAATCATACATTTTCAAGAAGTTATCTCCACCAAATGACTCGTTTCCTAGTGACCAAATCACAATTGATGGATGATTTTTATCACGTTGGAACATGGAATTACAGCGGTCTAATACATTTTCCGTCCATTCTGGGCGACTGCCTGGCACTGCATCTTCTAATTCTGTTTGTCCGTAGCGCCATGTACCATGCGTTTCCAAATTATTTTCGTCAATGACATATAAGCCATATCGATCACATAACTCATACAGATAAGGATTATTCGGATAATGCGCAGTACGAACAGCATTGATGTTATATTGTTTCATTAACTTCACATCATGTTCCATATCTTCATAAGTGATTGCACGTCCTCGATCAGCATGGAACTCATGACGATTCACGCCTTTAAAAACAATTCTTTCTCCGTTAATTTTCATGAGCCCGTCTTTTAACTCGAACTTTCTAAAACCAACTTTACAACTAACGGCTTCTATCAACGCTGTTTGATTTTTTATCGCAAGCACAAGTGTATATAGATTAGGTGTTTCCGCACTCCATTTTAATGGATTATCTACAGATGCTGTTAGTTGGAATTTTACTTCTTGGTCTTCTTCAAATACAACTGAAATCGTTTCTTCAACAATTTTTTGTTTATTTTCATCAAATAAAATTGCTTCAAAATGAATTTCTTCATTAGTTTTCTGCACATATTGCAGCAACTCTACATCAATTTGAAGTTCCGCGTTCTTATATTGATTGTCTAAATTGGTTTGAACAAAAAAGTCGCGAATATGAACAAGTGGTGTTGTATATAAATAAACGTCTCTAAATATGCCACTTAATCGCCAAAAATCTTGGTCTTCTAACCAACTACCATCGCACCATCTGTAAACTTCTACTGCAATTTTATTTTCACCTTCAACTAAATAAGGAGTCAGATCGAACTCGCTTGCGGTAAATGTATCTTCACTATAACCGACTAAATCGCCGTTCACCCATAAATAAAATGCTGATTCTACCCCTTCAAAATGAATATAAACAGGTTGCTTCGCCCAATTTTCTGGTACGTTAAATGTTCTTGTATATTGACCGACTGGATTATATTTTGTCGGTGCGAAAGGTGGACGAATGTCTTCTGTATGTTCCCACGGATAATTTTTATTTGTGTATTGCGGATAGTCATACCCTTCCAACTGCCAATGAGCAGGGACAGAAATTGTATCCCAATTTGTATGATCAAAATCTAATTCATAAAATGATTGATTTCTTTGATCTGGTGTTTTATAAAACGCAAATTTCCACTGCCCACTTAGCGTCTGATAATTTGCTGATTCTTTTCGATTGCCTTGCATCGCTTCATCAACCGAATCGAATGGCATTAAAGTTGCATGCGCTTTGCTTCGATTTAACTGGAATATTTCAGGATTATTATTCCATTCTGGATAACCATTTTTAGGTTTTTCATATTGAAATTTCTTTAAATTTTTTAACAATCCATTCACTACTTTCTTTTTATTTTACAGAACCCATCATCCCTGCAACAAAATGTCTTTGCATTAAGAAAAAGACGAGCGCTGTTGGAATCGTAGCAATCACAATCGCCATAAAATTCACACCGTAATCAGGTGCATAACTCGATCCTAAGTTTGAAATTAATAAAGGAATCGTTTGTTTTTCTGGTGATTGTAAAATAACTAATGGCCATAAATAATTGTTCCAACTATTCATAAAGGTAATGATTGCTGCCGCCGCATAAGCTGTTTTCATCGACGGCATTAAACTTCTAACAAAGAGTCCACACTCTGATAATCCATCAATTCTTCCTGCTTCAATTAACTCTTTCGCAAACATTTTCGTATTTTGTCTAAAGAAGAAAATTAAAAACGCAGTTGTAATTGTCGGTAAAAATGTAGCCGTTAATGTATCAATCCCGATGAATGGAATCGTTTGTGACACACTTCCAAACATGCGATATAAAGGAACCATTAAAGCTGCAAATGGAATCATCATCGATAATAATAAAATATTAAACACAATATCTTTCTTTTTACTTCGGTAAATTTCAAAACCATATCCTGCTAGAGAAGCAATGATTAAAGAAAACACAGTTGTCGCAATTGCGATGACCGCGGAATTTAATAAAGCTTGTCCCATATTCACTGTCGAAAATAAGTTATTCATATTTTCCAAAAAATGCGTACCTGGTAATAGTCTACCTTTCACAACATCTACCGATTTATTCGTTGAACTAATGACCATCCAAAAGAATGGAAAAATAGAAACAAATGCCGCGACCGTCAAAAACAAATAAGTAAAGATTCTTTTAAATTTCTTCATTTCCGATCACCTGCCACTCTAAACTGTAAAAACGAAAAGAACACAATTAAAATTACAATAACAAACGAGACTGCAGCTGCATAACCAAAGTCAGGCGTATATTTAAATGATAGATTATAAATATATTGTGAAATAGATACTGTACTATTTCCTGGACCACCTTTTGTAATATTCATCGTTTCATCAAAAATTTGCAATGTCCCTATTGTAGATGTAATCGATGTAAATAAAATAATTGGTTTTAACATCGGAATTGTAATTTTAGTAAAGATTTGAAAGCCATTGGCACCATCTAATTCAGCCGCTTCATAAATTGAACGGTCTATATTTTGTAAACCTGATAAATAAAAGATCATATTATAGCCTGTCCAGCGCCATGTAATGGCTAAAATAATGACAATTTTTGCAAGCAAAGGATCTGTCAACCATTGAACTGGCTCTGAAACAAACGATAAACTCAGTAAAAATTTATTAATAATCCCATCTTGGGCAAATAAATTTTTAAAAATAATTGAATAAGCAACTAAAGACGTAACCGCTGGTAAAAAGATTGCGATACGGAAAAAGCCTTTAAACTTTAGTTTTGGATCGTTTAATAATACCGAAAAGACGAGCGCTAATCCGATCATTAAAGGCACTTGAAACAGCAAGTAAATAAACGTATTTTTCAATGCAGCAATAAATGTTGGATCACTGAAAAGTCGCTTATAATTGCTGAATCCAACGTTCTCTAAATTATTTCCCATCCCTGACTTAAACGATAATAGAAGCGCTTGCAACATTGGATAAAAATAAAAGATTGTAATTAAAACTGTTGAAAGTAGTACAAATAGCCACCCAATCGTCTGGGTTTTCGTTCGATTGCCCATAAAATTTCACTCCTCACAATAAATTAGATTTTTAATAAAAGGTCAAGCGCCTTATCAATAGGTAGACGCTTGATCTTTCTTTACTTTCAAGAAATCCTTCATCATTCTTTATTGTGATTCTGCTTGTTTTTGAGCATTTTCTAACACTTTTTCTAACTCTTGACCATTTAAATAGTTTTGCATTTCAACAATTAAAATATCTTCCATCGCATACGTGTGGACCCCGTAATTAACAGGTGGAATTTGTTCCATCCACTCCGTCAAATCTGCATAAATTTCTTGATACTGGAAAAATGCATCTTTTTCCTTGTAAGCTTCACCAGTTGTCGCTGGCATATATGTGCCAATTGCACCCACTTCTTCAATTAATTGTTGATAAAAATCTTCATTGGCTCCAAAAGTATTCGATAAAAATTCTGCCGCTTTTTCTTTTCCATCCGTATTTAAAACATAGAAAGAAGATCCACCTAAGTTAGAAGCATTCACACCACCCGGAATATCTAATCTAGGGATTGGTACAACTGCCCATAAACCTGCTTGCGATTCCTCCGCTTTCACACTAGGTGTAATCCAACTTCCTTGAGCAATCGACACGACTTCACCGTTATTAAAGCCTGCCAATAATTGACTCCAGTCCGTATGAATTCCCGCAACTTTTTCTGTGATTAATGTTTTATAAACACGAAATGATTCTGCTAAAGCTTTATTATTTGCGAGTGTTGGTGTTTGTCCATCTTCATCCAAATACCACTCGCCAGCACTTTGTACCATAAAACGAATCGTACCTAAATCACCTGGGTCTACTGTCATCATATATTTACCAGTTTTTTCTTTAATGTCTTTCCCCATCTCAATATATTCATCCCAAGTAATATTCGTAAAATCCTCTACCGTGTATCCTGCTTCTTCAAGAATATCCGTTCTAACATACAAACCTGTAACACCCGTATCGAATGGAAGTCCATACATTTTACCTTCTAAACTTGTCGGTGTTACTTTATATTCCGCAAAATCTTCAGGATTCAGATAATCCGTTAATTCGTAAAAGACATCTGGATAAGACTGTAAAAAGCTTTGTGCACGATAATCTTCAATTAAAACAATATTTGGCATTCCTTTTAATGTTCCAGAAGCCAATCCTGTATTTAACTTCGAAATAATATCGTCTTGCGCGTTTTCGATAACCTTTAACTCAATTTCTTCCTCACCGTCATAGGCTTTCTCCGCCAATTCAAGCGCTGCAATATTAAACTTTGGATCCCATGCCCAAGCCGTAATCGTATTTTCATTATCTTTAGACTTGCCATTTCCTGAATCATTCCCACATCCTACAAGAAATAAAGCGCTTACAATCAATATAATAAATAAGGTTCTTTTCATCCTTTTCCCTCCTAAATTTGTCGAATCAACAATCTATATATCAAATTTTAGCAGGTAGGGAAAAGGAGTGTTAGAACATTTCTTAGGTAAACTTCTTCTTTCTTTAGTTGTTAGAATATTTCGCACGAACAAACTTGTACTTTCTTTAGCTTCTTGCCTTTTATTTCGATTTTATAATAGGAAAGTTCATTTTCACTTTCGTTCCTTCTCCTAAAGTACTGAGAATCTCAACCCCAAATTCCTCCCCGTATCGTAGACGAATTCGTTCTCTTACATTTTCAATGCCAATCCCAGTAAAATGATGTCTTTTTTCTTGTGGGTTTGCAGCAATACCATCCCCATTATCAATCACTTCACAAATTAACTGGTCATTTTTAAGATAAACCAAGATTTGAAGTGCACCTGATTTCTTCACATTAAAACCATGGAAAAATGCATTTTCTACAAATGGTTGAATGAACAGTTTAGGAATTTCACAGTCTAAACTATCCGGGTGAATTAAATAACGTACACGAATCGCTTCACCGTAACGAAGATGATTAATATATACATAATTCTCCAAATACGTTACTTCCTCTTCAATCCGATGCGTTTCACTTACATTGCCAATCGTCGTTTGCAATAAATGAATCAATGCATCCATCATTTGAATCGCTTGATCAGGCGATTGTTGACGTATTAAAATCTTTATAGAAGCGAGCGTATTATATAAAAAATGAGGACTAATTTGATATTGTAATGCCGCTAATTCAGCAGTTCTTTTTCTTTTTTCCATGACCATCACTTGTTCAATATAATGATGTAATTGATCCAACATACGATTAAACGTTGTCGAGATTTGATTGACTTCATAATTTTTCGATTCACTGACATATCCGTCAAAATTCTGCTGACCCAATCGAGCAATTTCTTTAATCAGTTTTGAATGAGATTGCGTAAAACGATTTGAAATCAAGAACACAATCAATAATGCAACCAAAACAATCGCTGCACTAATCATAAACACAACTTTTTTATTGACTAAACTATGCTTTAGTTCTTTGACATCGATTAAATTGACCAAATACATATCGAGATAAGGAAGTCTTTGGCTAAATAATAAATACTTTTTATCATTTAAATGAAGCTCTGTATGCCCACCATTTTCAGCTTTTATCATGCTTTGTAGTAAATCATTTTGCTCTTCTTCAGATAAATCCATTCGATTACTGGACAATATTTTTCCCGATTCTTCGAGCAAATACATTTCACTATTCAGCCCAACATATTTTTCATACATACTTTTAAAATCTCTTTCTCGGATTGAAATATAAATTAAACCATATGTATGATTCGCGTCCGTTAAAGCTTTCGAAATAACGACAGTCGGTTCTATTTGACTGATTTTCGTTTCTGTTCCTCTAAAAAATTGAATATGAACACGCTCTGTATCTTTTAATGTATTTTTTGTAATGGGATGGGTTTTCAAAAGTTCTTCTGAAATTGGCCAATTAACATAATTGGATGAATAAAATCGGTCATTCTCCCCCATAAAAACGATATTGATTCCTTCATAAGGCAAAAGAAAATCATAATAAGCATTGACCCAATCTCGAATACCGTAATAATCATTAATCGTCGTTAAAATTTCTGCATCAGAATTCCTCAAATAATCTTTTACAACAGGGCTTTCCTCAGCTTTATGAATGACAGATACACCAAAACTACCGTATTTTTCAATATTTGTCGTAATTTGATCCATCATTTTTTCATTGGTCATACTATATGTTTTGATAAATTGTTTCTCAGACATTTGCAACATCGCAAACGTAATCGCAACAGAAACAACAATAATGCTTATACACATGATCAGAAACATTTTTATAAATAGACTATTCTTCTTCATTTTTCCAATCAGCTTATCCATAAAATCGCTCCAAATCATATCATCTGTTTTCGATATTTACTCGGAGACAGTCCTGTCACCTTTTTAAATACTTTACAAAAATAACTATGATTATCATAGCCCACTAAATCACCAATTTCAGAAATTGGAATTCGGCTATTTCGTAAATGCATTTTCGCTTTTTCAATCCGAACTTCTGTCAAATATTCACTCAGCCCCATCCCTTGATGGGTACTAAAATACGTTGATAAATAAGAGGGATTGAAATGAAAATGCTCCGCTAATCCCGCCAATGTAATCGTTTCTTGGTAATGCGCTTCAATATACTCAAGAATTTTCTTTAAATTTTCTTGCTCAGGATTTTCTTGTCGACTGGCGATTTCATCCTTTACTTTTTGAAGAAAATCATTAAAATAACGAAGCACTTCATCCACATCATTCGCATCATGGATTAAATCAAAAAATGCATATTTCTCTTCATGTAAATCATTTTCAAAATCAAGATTTTCTAATAAAATCGTTATATTAAAAATTAAATTTTCAATTTCTGCTTTAAATTCCGCTTCACTTTTCGTATATTGTACAGCACTTTCTTCAATATAGTCCTCTAAATAAACAAAAGCTAATTTGAATTCTTGCCGCTTAAATAGATCCGTAAAATAATTTAAATGAAAAGTTTCTTTTCGCTCCAAGGGTTTAAATTGCGTTTTTCTAAATACAGATTGAGTCGGGAAATAAAACGGATAACCTCTTATAGATTCAATCTCTTCTTCATAATGAACAGCAATTTCCTGTATATCCGTGAAAAGTTCACTGACTAACCAAATATTATTTTCCGCTATGATTTCAGGAAATTGTTGATTATCCATTAACAGAAGAAAAAGCAATCGCTGTTCTTTCATATCTATTTGAAAATAATCTTTCACACCTTCAACCTTCTCCAATGTTTCCTTAATCTTTGCGATATTTTCCTTCGTTATGATTTCAACAAGACAATAAATATTTTCCTGAGAATTTGGGAGACTTTCAATATGACGTTTAACCTCATCAAGATTGACAAAGCTTTGGTGTGTCGCTTTTTGCTGTTCTTTGCTTGGTAAAGAAGGAGCTATATGCGTCCCCACCAAATCTTTTACAGCCAAACGTAGAGCTTTTAATAATTCTTCCGCTCCTAACTCTGGCTTTAAAATATAATCCGCAATCCCGTATTGAAAAGTTGCGCGCACATAGTCAAAATCACTATAACTACTCAAAATAATGACAGCGATATCCGGAAAATTTTCATTCATTTCTTTTGCCAACTGAATCCCATCCATCACAGGCATGACAATATCTGTAATCACAATATTCGGTTGCTCCGATCGAATGAGCGCCAACGCTTCTTCCCCATTCGCCGCCTCCCCTATAATTGAAAATCCTTCTTTTTCCCAATCCAAATAATGCTTAATCCCTTGTCGAATAAGCACTTCATCATCCACAATTAACACTTTCCAATTCGCTTCTTTCATGCCTACCACCCATCCCATTTTTCATATGTCAATGCGTTTAAATGCTTTCTTATACGTTATCATATTTTTTTCGGAGAGGGAAAGATGCCTTCAAGTTTTATATTTGTTAATACTTAGGATTAGTTAAAGAGGTTTTATTTCTAAATTAAAAATATTGTTTTGCTTGAGAGGATCAAACAGCGAAAAATCACGCCAACCAATTAATAAGGTTGACGTGATTTGAGCGGTTAAATTATTTTCCCATAATATCATCGATAGTTAATCTTGTATATTTTAAAACGTTCTTCAAGTGCAATTCATTTCTAGACCACGAATCATATTTTTCGTAGAGCAATCCAATCTCGTGATTGGGTAATTCCGTTAATGCCGAGTATGAATAGCCATATCCAGGAGAATCAACATCATACTTGTAGGTCCAATCGATTGAATTTGTTACTGGATCAATTAAACCAATCCATAACTGTCCATTTCGTCGACCATTCTCATCATTGGGGGTACTTAATATGACAGCTTCTTTTCCATTAATTTTTTGAGAGTATTTAATAATAGATAATTGTGTACCATAAGATGTGTTTTTTACGATATCTAAATAGTTTACGTCACTCCATGTGTCTCCCGCGTCCAAACTTGTCATGTAGCCTATTTTTCCTGTTGTCGTCCTAAAATACGTTTGAATTACACCTGGTTTAATTTCCACCATTTGTGCTTCTGCAGTTGCATTGGCAAAAGGAAGCGGTGCATTTACACTTGACCAGGTTTTTCCATTGTCATCGCTTATAATAAAAACCATTTGATTAGTAGCATATGACGCAAAAACGATTCGGTTTGTGCCAGATACGACAAGACCTTGTCCAGGACTTAAGTAGGATGCATTATGGTTTAAACCTAGAAATGGAGGCAGTAACTTGGGAGCTTCCCAAGTTTCTCCAAAATCATTACTTGTTGTAAATCCGATAAAGTTAGTAGGCGTAATTTTAAAAAGCGAATCTTTATAAAATATATTCATATCAACAAATACACCATTTTTATATTCTAATAAATTTCCTGCTTCAAACTTAACTGAGTATTGTTCTAACTTTAAGGGGCTATCATTCTTCTTTAAATTATAATGCTCATCTACACTAAACTCTGTCGGTGTATTTGAAATATCATGATAAATGACGCCATTTTCTCGAATTGTGTAGTTATAAGCGGACTCAGCGCCATATTTCAACTTCACATAATATTTCCCATTAATGAGCTTATAACCTGAATCATTTTTTAATGCATTATTATTTCCAACTCCAGCAGGCATAAAATCAGTCATTAAAATCACTTGATTATTTTCATTGACCTCCACTAATGCAGAATCAATAAATGAGGCACTCCCATTTATTTGAATGTTTTTGCCTATGTTGTCCCGAGGCCAGTCGATTGTCTGCGCTTCATAATCATCAAATTTTAATGCTAAATCTGGAGTAGACCATGTTACACCGTTATCATCACTGTATGACGTGGCAATATTTATCTTACTTTTGGAATCGTGAGTCCCACCATAACGTGCATCGGCACTAGCAAGCACCCTACCATTATTAAGTGTGTACAGAGCAGGGATTCTAAAATAATTAGCTTTAGTAGCATCACCCGCTTTAAATATCATCGCATTTGTAGTTTCATTCGTCGTCATTTCTATTAACTCTAATTCATCAATCACCTCGTTATAAATTTTGAATGATTCTATTTCACCTTGAAAGTTAAAATCTATTGCACCTTCGCGATTTACGCCTCCCAATGTAAAAGTAGTTCCACCATCAATGTCATTAATTGCTTTAAAGAGTGAAGTATTATTTTTTAATAACTTTTCACCATTAGCATACAATTCATAAGTGCCATTTTCAGCATTAGATACGAAGGCAATTGTATTGGAAATTTCTCCTTGATGACTCTTTCCCCAAAGTGATGCAGGTCTAGAAAAAAGATAATTTATAGAGTCGCTGGCATCTCTTATCTCAACGCCTAGTTCTCCATTATTCCGTAAGAAAATATCGAAATAATTATTTCGATAACCATTGTCCTTATTCGAAATTCCAAATAGTGCCTGCAAAGCATTTTCATTATTTGTTTTGAATTCAATAATGATTGTTGCACTATCAGATGTTAAGAAGGGGCTTATTTGATTCGTTAAATCGACACCTTCATTATTTAGTAATATATTATACTTTTCAAATATAGGTGTAGGAACAACTTCATTGTGGCTACTCGAACTCACACTTTTAGCATCCACATTAGGTATTTGACTCGTTAGACCATAACTTCCTCCGAAAAGTAATACACTACTGACAATCACTTTAACAGTATTATTCATCACATATTTCCTCCCAACCAGATTATTAATTTAATTTAGATAAACAAAAGACACTTCCTAAGAATTCGCCTATTTACTAATTTATAGACGGCAATATGTTTTTTCCTCCTTTCGCTCCTTGATTATATATAGTAATCACAAAAATTCAACTAATCTGAATAATAAATCTTAGTAATCTATAAAAATATCGGTGGTATTTTTTTTCACAAAAAAATAAAATGGTGAAAATTGTTTACATTATTCCAAAATTCTGATATATTATTTTGTAAGCGTTATCAAATAATTACCTAAAAAGTCAGAAAGGAGATTCTTCTAGTCTTTTCCAATCGTGCTTAATAAAGAAAGCGTAAATGCATAAAAATAAAACTAGATAGGTGGTATTAAAATGAACAAGAAACTTTTTGTGCTTTTCTTATTAATCTTAAGTCTTGTTATAACTGCTTGTGGCAAAGAAGACGATACATCTAATCAAGGTTCAAGTGGGGAATTTGATGGTGAAATAACTGTATGGCATTCATTTACCCAAGGACCGCGAATGGAGTTTATGCAGTCGGCAGCAGATGCTTTCATGGAAGAGCATCCAAAAGTAAAAATAAAAATTGAGACATTTGCATGGCCTGAATTTTATACAAAATGGACAACAGGTATACAATCTGGACAAGTTCCAGATGTTAGTACAGCGCTACCGAATCATGTAGTAGAACTAATCGATGTTGATGCACTAGTGCCGTTAAATGATGTTATTGATAACATAGGCAGAGATCGTTTCTATGAAGCTCCACTACAAGAGGGGACAATTGACAGTGATAACTTCTCTATTCCACTCTACTCACATGCACAAGTAATGTGGTATAGAAAAGATTTATTAGAAGAGGCAGGATTGGAAGTACCTAAAACATGGGAGGAATTATTTGAAACTGCAAAAGCATTAAATAACCCACCTAATCTTTATGGACTATCAGTTCCAATGGGTTCTGGAGACATGATGGCAACAAGATTCCTAAACTTTTATGTTCGTTCTGCTGGTGAAACATTATTGACCGAGGATGGAAAAGCAAATTTAACAAGTAAGTCAGCAATTGATGGCATTAACTATTGGGTAAAAATGTATAATGAAACGTCACCAGAAGGCTCTGTTAATTACACTGTGTTAGATCAAGCAAATTTATATTACCAAGGAAAATCAGCATTTGATTTTAATAGTGGTTTCCAAATTGGCGGCGTAGAAACAAACTCTCCGCAATTGGTCGATCAAATTGATGCGGCACCTATGCCTAAAATTAATGAAAGTGATCCAGATAATGGAATTGAGACATCTAATATTCCTGTTGTTGTTTGGAAGAATAGTAAGCATCCAGAAATTGCAAAAGCATTCGTTGAGAGTTTATATGAAAAAGAAGAGTATATAGAGTTTTTACACTCGGTTCCAGCAGGTATGTTACCAGCTTTGAAAGACATTGCTGAGGATCCTATGTTCTTAGACGAACCAACGATTCAAAAATTCGATAATGCAGTTAAAATCATTAGTGAAGCAGTAGACAAAGGTACTGCAATTGGTATGGAAAATGGTCCTTCCCTACAGTCTGGAATTATTACAAGTCAAAGTGTTATTGAAAAGATGTTCCAAGATATTGTTTTAAACTCGGTCCCTGTAGAAGAAGCAGCGGAAAAAGCGGAAAAGGAATTGAATGACTTATTTGATATGTTAAGTAGATAATTTAAACTTGGTTATCCAATTTACAGCGCTCTCAATATTCACGAGAGCGCCTGTTTGATAATTATAACCTTCAATTGCCGTAAAATCCTTATTAATTAAATTAACACCACGTGGGGGGCATCATTGGGAGGAAGTTTCACTTTATCTTAACAGGAGGAGTTAAGAGATGGAGAAAAAACTTAGAAATTTTAATATAACGGGCATGTTATTTATATTGCCTGCTATACTCATTGTAATTTTACTATTAATCTACCCAATTTTTTCGAGTATCTATTTTAGCTTAACAACAAAAAATTTAATTCGACCTTTCTATGATTTTGTTTGGTTTGAAAATTTTAAGTTTGTTTTAACAAATCCAGATTTTTATAAAGCTTTTGTGAACTCAATAAAATGGACATTCTTTTCAATAGTTGGTCAATTATTCGTGGGTTTTAGTGCAGCATTGGCTTTAAACAGAATTCCTAGATTTACTGGGATTTATAGAACGTTATTAATCATCCCATGGGCATTTCCAGCAATCGTCATAGCTTTCTCTTGGAAATATATTTTAAATGACGTCTATGGTTTTTTACCTAACCTACTTACTCAACTAGGAATTACATCAAGTAATATTAACTTTTTAGCCAATCCAGATTTAGTTTTTATCGTTGTTGTTTTGATTAACATTTGGTTTGGCGCACCACTATTTATGGTGAATATATTGTCAGCTTTAAAGACGATTCCATCCGAACAGTATGAAGCTGCACAAATGGATGGAGCATCCCCACTTCAAGTTTTTTGGCATATTACAATTAGGCATGTTCGCGTTGTGATTGGACTATTGCTAGTTTTAAGAACAATTTGGATCTTTAATAACTTCGACATTTTGTATTTGATCACAGGTGGTGGTCCTTCAGACAATACAACAACGTTGCCGATATTTGCCTATAAAGTCGGCTGGGGGATGAAACAACTTGGCGTTGCGTCAGCAATTACTGTTATTTTACTACTGTTTTTACTTGGTATTTGTTTCTTATACTTTAAATTACTCGATAAATGGGAAAGGGATGATCGCTAATGGTAGGAAGAAATAAATTGTCTACCGCATTAACTTATGTTTACTTGACAATATTAGCCATTGTATCAGTTTTTCCGTTAATCTGGATTGCATTATCATCTATAAAGTCTTCGGGTGAAATGGCGAATTATCCACTTTCATTTTTTCCAAAAGAAGTCACTTTTGAATATTATACAAGAGTACTCAATGATCTATCATTCACGGTTAATATTAAAAATAGCTTATTAGTGTCATTTTCTGCGACAGTAATTACAATTGTCGTTTCTTCATTAGGCGCGTATGGAATTGTCAGATTCTTCCCGAAAGCAGGTAAGAAAATGACAAAAGTTTTGATTACGACTTATATGTTTCCACCGATTTTATTGGCAGTTCCTTATTCTATTATTATCGTATCAATAGGCTTAGTAAATACTTGGACAGGTCTTGTCATAACTTATTTATCATTTTCCATTCCTTATGCGATTTGGATGCTTATTGGATTTTTCCAAACTGTCCCTATAGAAATAGAAGAAGCGGCAAAGGTAGATGGAGCAGGAAAAATGAGAACCTTCTTACAAGTTGCATTACCCGTTGTTGCGCCCGGAATGGTAGCAACTGCCATTTATACATTTATCAATACATGGAATGAGTTTTTATTTGCATTATTGCTCATTAATAGTTCCGAAAAAATGCCGATATCGGTCGCACTATACTCGTTAACAGGCTCGGAAATATTAGACTGGGGAGAAATGATGGCAGCATCAATGATTGTAATTTTACCTTCAATTATATTCTTCATGATTATTCAGAATAAAATTGCAGGTGGCTTATCTGATGGTTCAGTAAAATAATTCTTTTAAAATGGAGAGGAGACTTTGTATGAAAAAAGTTAATTACGGAGTAGTAGGAACAGGATATTTTGGGGCGGGTCTAGCAAGGATTTTAAATGAATTTGAAGATGCAAAAATTGTTGCAGTTTACGATCCAGAGAATGCCGAAATCGTTGCGGAAGAACTTGCATGTGAAGTTGAACCAAGTGTTGAAGCATTATGCCAAAGAGAGGATATTGAAGCGATAATCGTCGCCTCCCCAAATGCCTTTCATAAACATCCCGTTTTAAGTGCAGCACAAAATAAGAAACATGTATTTTGTGAAAAACCAATTGCATTATCTTATGAAGATTGTCGAGAAATGATTGATATTACAGCAAAAAACAACGTTACCTTTATGGCTGGGCATGTTATGAATTTTATGAATGGCGTGCGTACTGCTAAAAAACTAATCAACGATGGGGAAATTGGGGAAATTCTTTTTTGTCATGCGGAACGAAACGGTTGGGAAGAAGCACAGAAACAAGTAAGCTGGAAAAAACAAAGAGCATTGTCTGGTGGACACTTATACCATCATATTCACGAACTTGATTTTATTCAATTTTTAATGGGACCAGCACAGCGCGTGTCTATGGTAGGGGGTAATGTTGCCCATCAAGGTGAACAATTTGGTGATGAAGATGATATGTTGTTAATTACACTTGAATTTGGTAATAATCGATTTGCAACTCTACAATATGGATCAGCTTTTAGATGGAGTGATCACTATGTGAAGATTCAAGGAACAAAAGGGGCCATTTTACTGGATTTACAAGATGTACAAGTTGTTTTAAAAACTCCAGAAAGAGAAGAAAAGTTCTTATTACACGAATCCGCGGAAGAAGACACTGATCGTACGAATATCTATCGAGGATTAAAATCGGATCAAGCAATCGCTTATGGAAAACCTAATCAAACTCCGCCAATGTGGCTCCATTCGATTATGGTCAAAGAAATGACGTATTTCCACAACATAATGAAAGGGGCAGAAATTGAAGCGGAATTTATTCCTCTATTGGATGGAACTGCTGCAAGCGCCTCAATTGCGACTGCAGATGCACTGACCTTATCGCTTAATGAAGACAGGAAAGTCAGTATTGAGGAAATCACTGCTAAAGAGAGCTTACAAAGCTGATGTTTAGTGTAATCAATATTTGAATACATATTCTACTTCTAATTCATTTAGAAGTAGTCTGTTATTACAGTATGATTTATCGTGAACATCATTATGATAAATAGTAATTACTTTTAAGACAACATCTGAAAAGTACATTCGTTGACTTTCAAGATGTTGTCTTATTGTATATTAATTTGATACAATCTATCGAAATAAATCTAATAAAAAACTGTCATAAAAAATCAAGTTGCTCACTGATTTTTATGACAGCTTTTTACTTAAATCATCTTTTCAACAACTGCGTTTGCTGTTAATTCCTTATTTCTCCGTGATTTATCATTTGTTCTTTTAAAATATTCCATGTAAAGCAAATCTAATAAATATAATTGGGCTATTTTAGCTGTAAGACTACCACCTTGTAAAGGACCTTCATTCGCCCCACAAAGTAAAGTTATATCCGCATAACTTGTTAATGGTGATTTTGCAAATCGAGTAATTGCAATAATTTTTGCTCCTCGCTCTTTGGCTACTTTTGCGACTTCAATTGTATCCTTTGTCGATCCAGAATAAGAGATTAATACTGCCACTTCGGATTCTGTCATTAAAGAGGCCGACATAATTTGTAAATGTGAATCGATTGTACACTCTGTTTTATTTGTAATCCGCATAAATTTATTTTTCGCTTCTAATGCTGTCATTAAAGAAGAACCTACACCAAAGAAATGAACTCGATTTCCTTGAATTATATACTCAACAGCTTTTTCAATATCTGCTGAATTGATTAAATCATTCGTTTCTGTTAATGCATTAACAGTTGTCGTTAATATTTTAGAAGATAGTTCTGCAATTGTATCTTCCATCGTCACTTCACTAGTAAGTTGAGACATTTCACTTTCTGCCGTCGTACTATGCGCCAATGCAATTTTAAATTCTTGATACCCTTTCAATTTTAAAGTTTTACAAAATCTGAACACACTTGACTCTCCAACATCGCAAGCCTCAGCTAAATCTGTAATTGACATATAAATTACATCTGTAGTATTTTCAAGAATATAATCCGCGACTTTCTTTTCCGTATTTGTGAATCTATTGTATCGAGCGTGTATGTAAGCAAGAATATCAGTTTTCGTCATGATTTCCCCCCCTTATTTTTATTCTTGAATAGCTAATACATTATCTTTGACTATTCCCAGTTTTTTAAATAAAAAACACGGACCCATCGCTATAACATGTACATTCCAAAGTACATATTATAGCGACGAGTCCCCTACGTACTAAAATGGAATCAAGGAATTGCTGCAATAAATCGCTTAGCAATCTCCAATGGTCGAGTAATTGCTGAGCCAACTACGGCTGAATCGACTCCTAGCTCAAATATATACCTCAATTCCTCTGGTGTCCATATGCCACCCTCTGCAATGACTGGTATAGGAAAATCCTTAACTAACCGTTCAATCATTTCCATATTCGGTAATTTAAGTTCTTTTGTATATTCCGTATAACCACTTAATGTTGTACCTACACAATCAAATCCTAACTTATAAGCTTCTTTAGCTTCTTCATAAGTTGAACAGTCTGCCATAAATAATTGATCTTTATATTTTTCTTTAATGAGTGGAAACACTTCACTAATCGTTTTCCCATCCGGTCTAACCCTTTTAGTCGCATCTAAGGCTATCAAATCAACTCCTTCTTGCACAAGAAGATCAATTTCTTTCATCGTTGGCGTAATAAAAACGTCTGACCCCTCATAATCTTGTTTGATTATCCCAATAATCGGTAAATCCACACTTTTTTTAATAGCTTGTATATCAATGATGCTGTTAGCACGGATTCCTTTCGCACCTGCCATCTTAGCCGAACAAGCCATTTTCCCCATTATAAAAGAACTGTGGAGAGGTTCTTCAGGAAGTGCCTGACAGGAAACGACAAGGCCTCCTTGTATTTTCTTAAAAATATTCTCTTTTGTCCTCATCTTAAATCGTCTCCTATATTTAATAATACCTTCACAGCCTCCATAGAGATCCCTAGCATAAATCTTCCCTAAGACAAGTTAACTTGACTAAACTAATCATTCTATACGAGAAGTTTCGACTGAATTCTTACATAGTATAGAAACGCCTTTATACGTTTTGATATCTAATCACATATTTGCATCTCTATTTTATAATCAATTTAAGCCTTCTCAACTTTACTGTTTAGATTTTTATAGGAATTCTTAAGGTGGGTAGAAAAGCTAAATTCTTAAGGTTAGAGATTATCTTCTATAACTTTATCCTTCTGCCCCAACAAAACTCTCAATTGCTTCGTCAATCTGATTTTTAATTGCTTCGATTTTGCTTAAATCTTCACCAATGACCGGCTCTAGTGGACCTCTAACTGACCCAATATTCAGACCTCTTAATTTATAGACTTCCTTAATTGTTGAATACATTGAACCATTTAAGGAACATAATGCGATAATAATATCGTTAATAACCTTTTGAATGCTTCTCGCTTTTTCAAACTCTCCTGCCGCAACTAATTTTTCAGCTTGTAAAAATAGTTCTGGCATCGCCCCGTAAGTCCCGCCGATTCCTGCATCAGCACCAATAATTCTTCCTGCAACATATTGTTCATCTGGTCCGTTAAACACAATAAAATGATCATGTGCTGCTGCTTTAAATCTTTCAATATCCATGACAGGCATGGAAGAATTTTTCACACCAATTAATTTTTTATTTTCCAACAATCTTTCCAATAAATTTGTCGTTAAATGATAACCAGTAGTTTGTGGAATATTGTAAATAATAAAAGGAAGATCCGTCGCTTCCATAATTTCAGTCCAATATTTCTCAATCGCTGTTTCAGGTAATAAAAAATAGATTGGTGGAATTGCAGATAGTGCATCATACCCAAGCTCTTCAGCATACTTCGCAAGTTCAATACTTTCTTTCGTTGACGGTGCGCCAACATGTGCAATTAATGTGAGCTTTCCTCGCACATTTTCCGCGACGTACTTTAAAGTTTTTTTCCTTTCTTCGAGATTTTGATAAATGCATTCTCCCGAACTACCACCTACATATAAGCCCTTAACGCCCTTTTCATAAAGATATGTAGATAATTGATGCGTTCTTTCTTCCGATATTTCCCCTGCATCATCGTAACAAGCATAAAAAGCAGGAATAATGCCTTTATATTGATTTAAATCCATTTCTATTCCTTCCTCCCTTTTGTAACCGTTTCCAATTATATTTTATCACTTATTCTGAAAATTGTAAATAACTTTCTTCTATTATGATTATTATTGAAAAAAATATCCACCACTTTATTTATTATATTCATTCCTAAAACAAAACCAGCATAAAAAACAGTGGTGATCAATCATTTCGACTGATCACCACTGTTTTTTCAATATTATCTTCTACTCAATCCACGGTCATATGAAGCGTCGCCGCTCCGAGTAATCCCGCTTTATTCCCAAGTGAAGCTTTCATGATTTTCATATCTGAAAAACTACTGATGAGTCGCTGTTCCATGCGCTCTCTCACCATGTCGATTAAACGATCTTGTTCCATCACACCGCCGCCAATAATAATTGCCGATGGATTAAAAATATGTGTGAGTGACACTAAACCATGATTGACCTCATCTATCCAATCACTTAAAATTTGTTCAAGTTCTGGATGCCCTGCTTCAAGCGCTTCAAAAATTTTACGTCCATTATCATATTTCTCATCTATTTTCTGAGCATTTCTTACCAAAGCTGTTGTCGAAGCATATCTTTCATAGCAACCAAAGTGACCACAATTACATTTTTCTCCATTTGGATGCACAATCATATGTCCGAATTCTGCCGCTACGCCATTAGCACCTTTATATAACGATGAATTTAAAACCATTGCGCCACCAATACCTGTCCCGTAAGTTAAGCAGAGAAAATTCGCATCCTCTTTTCCCGCACCGAACATTTTCTCACCTAATGCTGCACAGTTTACATCGTTTTCAACTTTTACCGGTACTTGAAACTTTTTTTCAAAAATTGCTTGTACGTTCGCACCTGTATAACCAGGGATATTTTCACTTGCATAGACAATCACACCGCGATCACTGTCAACTTGCCCAGCAGTACTAATACCGATTGCGTCAAAATCCGTATACTTTTTCGAAACAACTTGTACTAAATTTTCTAGTAAATGCTTTCCGCCTTTACGCGCTTCCGAATCAATCTCTTGAAATGAAGATATCTCACCTTGCTCATCCACTAAACACATTTTAATCGCTGTTCCACCAATATCTATCGCTAAAACTTTCAGTGTACTCACCCTTTGTTTTTTCAAATAATTTGCGCATTAACTGTAGCATAATTTACCTTTTCTTTCTACACTCTCACCTGATGATTTTTGTTCACCATAATAAAAACAAGCCCATGAAGGACTTGTTTTTAACATCCTTATTCAAATACAATCGCTCTTCCTTCTTCTGCAGACTGATAAAGCGCTTGAATAATTTTTTGAATAATGACGCCTTCTTCGGCAGTGCTAGATGGTAATTTTCCACCTAAACAACTTTCCACAAATTGACTAATTTCTCTGTGATGACCATTCACTTTCGGTGCATAAGCAGGCGTAATATCAATTAGCGTACCATGCTTCTCTTGATAAAATTTTAATGGGAAAATATCAGCCCCGCCTTTATCGCCCATTAAAGAAACTTGCATCACTTCATTCTTCTCAACATTTGCGGCAAAAGCTGATTCAATCACAATTGAGGCACCATTTTTAAATGTAATCATGCCAACCGCCATATCTTCCACGGAGAAATTTTCATAATCCCAATCTCCAAATAAACCGACACCTTTTTTATTGCCAATTCGTTGATGCGTTTGTCCAAGCACAATAGCAGGTTCCGGATAACCCATTAAATGCAGCGCAACATCTAACATATGAACGCCAATGTCAATAAGTGGACCCCCGCCTTGTAATTCTTTATTCGTAAAGACGCCCCATCCCGGAATCCCTCTTCGACGAATCGCTTGCACCCGCGCTGAATAAACTTCACCAAGTTCACCAGCTTCAATAAATGATTTTGCAATTTCGACTTCACTTTGATAACGGAAATGAAAACCGTATGTTAATATTTTACCCATTTCTTTTGCAACATTCGCCATTTCCTGCGCTTCTTCTGCTGTCATTGCAGGCGGCTTTTCACATAATACATGGCAACCTGCTTTTAGTGCAGTAATCGTTGCTTCTTTATGAAATTTATTTGGAATACAGACGCTCACTGCATCGATTTCTGTTTCCGAAAACATCTCTTCATAATTTGTAAATGTTGCTGGAATATTAAATTGACGCGCAACGGCTTCTGCCTTTTCACCGTCAACATCCATAATTGCAACGATTTCCACTCGATCTTTATTTTCTAAATAAAACGGAATATGTACTGCTTTCGCAATTTCCCCTGCACCAATTAAACCTACACGTAACTTTTTCACCCTGTACACCCTCACTTGTTGAAATAATTTTCTATATTCTTTATATATTCTACATCATATAATAATATTCGCTGTTAATATGAAGGAATTTTCAAAATAACTAGATTCACCTAAAGTTCATGGCGAATTCACTAAGTTTTTAGCTTGATTGCCTAATGTTCCTTCATAATTACCTAAAGTAACACCAGAATTACCTAAAGTTCCTCCGTAATTACCTAAAGTCAAATGAATTCACTAAAGTTTCACCTTTATTGCCTAATGTTTCTTCAGAATTACCTAAAGTAACATCAGAATTATCTAAAGTTCCTCCCCTTTTCCCAAGTATGAAAAGGGATGTCTCGAATTTCTAGACATCCCCAACCACCTAAACCCACCACATCTCAGCAGGTTTATCATTGATTAATACTGTTTTTAAATTTGTTACTGCGCGTGCTAATCCTTCATCTACTGACATCAGTGGATCTTCATGTTCGATACTCACTACATAATCATAACCGTATGTGCGAAGTGCACTCATCATATCAGACCATTCTTGAATGCCATGTCCACAACCGACAGAACGGAAAGTCCACGCACGCGTCTTAACATCACCATAAGGTTGCATATCTGTTAATCCATGCATATTAACATTTTCTTGATCAATAAATGTATCTTTTGCATGGAAATGGTGAATTGCATTTTCTTTTCCTAAAATTTTAATTGCCGCAACTGGATCAATCCCTTGCCACCATAAATGACTTGGATCGAAGTTTGCCCCAATTGCTGGTGAAGTTGCTTCTCTTAATTTCAACATTGTGTAAGGTGTATGAACTGAAAATCCGCCGTGCAATTCAATTCCAATTTTCACGCCATGATCTTCTGCTAGTTTTCCTTGCTCTTTCCAATACGGAATTAACTTCTTCTCCCATTGCCAATTGTAAATATCTGTATACTCTGTTGGCCACGGAGAAATTGGCCAGTTTGAATGCTCGGAATTTTCATTAGAACCTGGTGTTCCAGAAAATGTATTAACAACTGGCACACCCATTAATGATGCTAACTTCACCGTTTTCACAAATGTTTCATGCGCATTTTTGGCAACAATTGGATTTGGTGACACGGGATTATCATGACAACTAAATGCGCTAATTGTTAATCCACGTGAATGAACTGCCTCTAAATATGCTTTACGTTTCTCTTCACTTGCGAGAAGTTCATCGACATTACAATGTGCATTTCCAGGGTTTCCACCTGTTCCAATTTCTACTGCTTGAATGCCTGCTTTTTGCACATGATCTAACATTTCTTCAAATTTCATATGAGAAAATAATACTGCAAATACGCCTAGTTTCATTGTCTTTTCCTCCCGTTATGCTTTGATTTTTGTAAATGTTTTTGTTTCCATTGATTCAAGAGATGCTAAAATAACTTCTAATGATTTCATTCCTTCTTCACCATTAATTAATGGTTCTTTATCCTCTAAAACAGCTTCTACGAAATGATTAATCGTATGAGATGTCGTTTGACCACCTGAATCATTCGACTGAATTGCGCCGAGCTCATATTTCACGACTTCACCATTTGTATACTGCACAATTAATGAATAATTTGGGTCATCTTCTAAACGTAAGATTGCTTTTTCACCGTAAATAATTGTTGAATTATCTTCTCCCGCTGTATACGCCCAGCTCGCCGCAAGTGTACCAATGATGCCGCTTTCTGATTTTAAAATACAAACCGCATTATCATCGACATCCCCAAAATCTTTCGCGCCTGTCTCAATCATGCTTGCGACTTCAACAAATTCCTCGCCTAGTAAATAACGGAGTAAATCTGCTTTATGTACACCTAAATCGCCCATCGCACCGATAAAAGCTTCTTCTTTTTTAAAGAACCAGCTATCTTTTCCGTCAGCACTCCAACCTTCTGGGCCTCCGTGACCAAATGCCGTTCTAAAACTATGAATTTTACCGATTGCTCCACTTTCAATTAACGCTCTTGCTTTTTGATGAGAGGCAACAAAACGTTGATTATGTGCAATCATCAATTTCTTATTATTTTTTTCAGCTGCCTCAATCATCTGCTCTGCTTCCACACGAGAAGTCGCCATTGGCTTTTCACATAAAACATGTTTTCCCGCATTAAGGGCCGCAATTGAAACAGGTGCATGCAAATAGTTTGGTAAACAAACACTGATTGCGTCAACTTCGTCTAGTTTTAAAACCTCTTCATAATTTGTAAATGCTTTCGCGTTATATTTCTCCGCTGTTTCATTGACACGATCTTCTACAATGTCGCAAACGGCTACAATTTCTACATTCGCATTTTGATCGTATTCGATTAAATGTCTATACTTTGCAATACTTCCACAGCCAATGACTGCCACTCTCAATTTACTCATCTTCATCCAGCTCCTTTAAATTTCTTCTAATGGTTGTGCGTTTCCATAAACTGGCGTCTGTCCATTCGACGGTGCCGCCCAATTTACTGCATTACGAATCACCTTTTGAATCTCTTCATTGTGATATGTTGGATATGTTTCATGTCCAGGTCTGAAATAAAAGATTTTTCCTTGCCCACGTTTAAATGTCGCGCCACTACGGAATACTTCTCCGCCCGCAAACCAACTAACCAAAACCAATTCATCTGGCGTTGGAATATCAAAATGTTCCCCGTACATTTCTTCTTTCTCTAATTCAATAAATTCCCCGACACCTTCAGTAATCGGATGTGTCGGATCGACTACCCATAGACGTTCTTTCTCATCCGCTTCACGCCATTTCAAATCACAAGTTGTTCCCATTAATGTTTTAAAAATCTTAGAAAAATGTCCCGAATGTAAAACGATTAACCCCATACCATCAAGTACACGTTGCTTTACTTTTTCGACAATTTCATCAGCAACTTCATCATGCGCAAGATGTCCCCACCAAAGTAGCACATCTGTATGATTCAAAACATCATCTGTTAAACCATGCTCCGGTTCATCTAATGTCGCTGTTTGCACATTCGCATGATCTGCCTTTAGAAATTGTGCAATCGCACCGTGGATACCTTCCGGGTAAATTTCCGAAACGACCGGATTTTTCTGTTCATGACGATTTTCATTCCAAATTGTAATATTCATAGGTTTTCTCTCCTTTATTTGCATAAATCCCGCAAGCGGTTGCATTTTAATTTTTCTTAATGATAGATTGACAAGAAGCTCCTTCAACAATCATTGTAGGAATAATAATTCGCTTTACAAATGTTGTAGATTCGTTGATTAATTCGATTAAACTATTTGCTGATTCATAGCCAAGTTGAAAAATTTGTGTATCTACAGTTGTTAATGTTGGATTCGTCATTTTTGAAATCGTAGAATTATTGAAAGAGATTAAACTCATATCTTGCGGAACAGAAATTCCTTTTTCCTGCAAAGCTGTTAACATAATCAATGCATTAAAATCATTGATTGTAATGAGTGCTGTCGGTCGTTCTTGAATTTCTAGTAAACTTTCTACAACTTTCCTGCCTTCAGCCATTTCAAATCGAACATCATACATATAACGTTCTTCAATAGGAATATCTTTATTTTTTAAAGCTTGCATATAGCCATTTAATCTTGCTTTCCCTACTTCAAATTCTGTACCTTCCCCAATAAATCCAATTTTCTCATGCCCTAATTCCAGTAAATAATTTGTCGCTTCTTCAGCAGCTTGAACGTTATCATTATCAATATAAGTAATTTTATTTACTTGTTCCGTTGGCTTTCCAATCATGACAAACGGAATACCCGAGTCAGTTAAATACGGAACAACTGGATCATTTTCTTTTGAATAAAGAACAATCATCCCATCTACTCGTTTACCACGAACCATTTTCACAACGTCATCAAAACATTCAGCTTCCGTTTCGCCTGTTGTTAAACTAATACTGAAATCATATTTACTACATAAAGCACTAATCCCAGCAACTACTTCAGGGAAAAATGAATTATGCATCGACTTTTGCACGGAGTGTTTCACAACGACACCTATTGTTTTCGTTGACTGTTGCGCTAAATTCCTCGCACTATAATTCAAATGATATCCAAGCTCATCCATCACTTTTCGCACTTTTCTCTTCGTTTTATCGCTAATATTTGGATTATCCGAAATGACACGCGACACTGTCGATGGCGAAACACCGGCAGCTTTTGCGACGTCTTTTATTGTGACTGACATACCGCTCATCCTTTATTTTTATTTACTTATTATTTTACAGCACCTTCAGACACACCTTCAATAATCTGCTTCTGTGCAAAAAAGTAACCGATAATAACTGGGATAATTGCAATTGTCAGCCCTGCTAAAGCGAGATGCCATTGTTTTGTATACTGTCCAAAGAATAAGAACATTTTTAATGGAATTGTCGCATCAGCATCAGATAACACCAATGATGGTAGTAAGTAGTCATTCCAAATCCAAATCACATTTAAAATCCCCACTGTCACGGAAATTGGCTTTAATAACGGGAAAATAATATGCCAAAATACTTGTAATTTATTTGCCCCATCGATTGTTGCCGCTTCATCTAATGAATTAGAGATGCCTGTCATTGCCCCGTGATAAAGGAAGATCGATAAACTACTCCCAAATCCTAAATACATAAAAATCAAACCTGTTTTATTCAACATATCTACTTTTCCAAACAACGAAATTAGTGGAATCATCACCGATTGGAAAGGAATTAGCATTGCCGCTACAAATACTAAAAGTAAAAAACCGCTTAATTTACTTTTATTTCGTGCTAACGCATATCCAGCCATTGATGAAAATAAAATAATAATCGCCACACTAACTCCAGTGATCAATAAAGAATTCAGTAATGACTTTGTAAAATCTAAATCGATATACGCCTTTTTAAAGTTTTCAAACACAAGTTCACTTGGAAAACCTAATACATCCGTAAAAATATCTCTTTTCGTTTTAAGTGCATTCACAATCATTAAATAAAAAGGAGAGATCCATAATAATGCAAGCAGAATACCGAAAATTTCTATGAGTAACGTTTTTCTTTTTTTCATTTTCATTATAAATCGACCTCCCGCTTTTTATTGTAATAAACTTGTGTAATCGCTACGATGGCAACGATGATAAAGAAAATAACTGCCTGCGACTGTGCATAAGCCATTTTATTTTCTGTAAATGCCGTTTTAACAATACTCATCGCAACCATTTGGGTAGAATTATAAGGTCCACCGTCTGTTAACGATAAGTTTTGGTCATAAATTTGAAACGAGTTTGATAATGTTAAAAACATACTAATTGTGAAAGCTGGTGCCACTAACGGAAACGTAATGTTTCGAAAACGTTGAAAGCTATTTGCTCCATCAATTTCAGCCGCTTCAATTAAATCTTTCGGGATACTTTCCAAATAAGCTATGTAAATGATCATGATATACCCTGCCATTTGCCAAGCTGTTAAAATAACAATTCCCCAAAATCCTGTTTTAGTCGTCGATAACCAACCAGTTAAAGCTTCAACGCCAAATTTATCTCCAATACTACCAAATACACTAATGAAAATAAATTGCCATATAAACCCTAAAATTAGTCCTCCAATTAGGTTTGGCATAAAGAAAATCGTTCTCATTAAACTACTCGTACGCATTTTTTGCGTCACAAGTAAAGCTAAACCAAGTCCAAGGAAATTTAATAAAATTACAGAAACAATCGCAACTTTTGTTGTAAACCAAATTGCCGATCTAAATTCTGCATCCTTATATAAACCGAGATAGTTTTTGATTCCTAAAAACTCTGTCGCATGAATTCCATTCCAGTTTGTAAATGAATATACAAAACCATAAAAGAAAGGCACAATTACTACAAGACTTAAACTCAAAATTACTGGCGTTAAAAATAACCAAAAGGAAAAATCGCGATTTCGCATCCATTACACCTCCATTTTTAAAAGATAGCAAAACGGTTAACAAAACAAAAAATCTATTGTTTTGTTAACCGTAGCCCCTACTGATCAATCATAGGTTTACTTTCTTTCCGCTTCCCATTTCTCACGTGCATTGTCAATCATGTCATCCCACTCTACATCGCCACTTAAATATTTCTGCATTCCTGCACCAAGTACTTCTTGACTCCATCCTGCTGGAGAGCCATTATATACCCATCCCGCAATTGTATTACCTGCCGAAGCATACTCATAAATTGTTTGTGATAAAGGATCTGCAATTTTTTCTGCATCATATCCTTCATATGCTGGCACAAATTTAAAGTCTTCTAACACTGCAGTTTTACCAGTATCTGAAGTGTACATCCAATCTAAAAATGCTTTACTCGCTTCTACTACTTCATCATCTTTATTGCTGTTAACTGCCCAGTACATCGGTACACCCGCTGGAATTTTTCCTTCATAACCTTCTACTGGAATTGGTAATAAATCAATGCCATTTTCAGCTAAATCTGGATCCATATCATACACTGAATTGTAAATCCAGTTCCCTTGTTGAATCATCGCCACACGTTCTAATGAAAATAACTCTTCTACTTGTTGAGAGTAATCTAGACTTAATACTGGTTGAGCCGAGTATTTATTTTCTAAATCCAAATGTCTTTTTAATTCATTGCTTTTTTCAAATGCAATTGTGTCCGATTCGTAAGCCACTAAAGAACTATTATCGAATTCTGTTGCAAAGAAAATATTTGCTAAATGGTTCCCCATGACCCACTTTTCTTTCCCCGCTAACGCAATCACTGCTTCTAATCCTAAATCTTCTTTTTGAGAATCAATCTTTGTAACCGCTTTCTCTAGATCTTCAAATGTTTTAATATCTTCTGGATTTACACCAGCTTCTTCAAAAATACGTGTATTGTAAACAAAACCATAACCTTCTTGGTTAAAAGGTAAACCTAAAATTTCTTCGCCGTCTGTTACAGTATCTAATGTTCCTTCAAATGCAATACCTGCAGAATCTGTATCAGATAGGTCTGCTAAATGCGCGCGATGTTCTTCAACATCTGATGGTCCTCCAATATTAAAGATTGCTGGCTCATCACCTGAAGAAAATGCTGCTTTTAAAGAAGCACCGTAATCATTTCCGCCACCGACTGTTTTCACGTTGATTTTCACATCTGGGTTTTCTTTCTCATACACCTTCACCAGATTTTCCAATTCATCTTTCACTTCTACTTTAAATTGGAAAATATCGATTGTAACCTGATCTTTTGATGATTTACCAGATGAACCGCCTTCATTTGAAGATGAACATCCAGCCAAAACAAGAATTGCAACTAGAAACATTGAAACTATACTTGCTAATGATTTCTTTTTCATTGTTGACCTCTCCTTTTCATCTAATGCAAACGGTTGCATAAAAGTTTTAAAAAATAAAAGTGGCCAAAACGTCACTTTTATTTTTCGTGCAAGCGGTTGCATTGCCGATTTATCCAAATTATAGCACGTCATTTTCTTTTTGCAACCACTTTTAGATAATTAATATAATTAATTATCTTCCACAACTTTCAAATACCTACTGTAAAATGCTGAAAAAGAAAAGAATGCCATTAATGTTCCTGTTAAAAATGGAATTAAAAATGAAAATACATTTACACTTAAATAAAGGACAAACCCCGTGCTAATCGCAATAGCCAAGAACAAAACAGGGCTTCCCATTGTAATAAAAAATGTTGTTCTAAGTGCTTTTCGATAAGACATGTCATAATGAACAGCTACAGAAAATGAATTTAAAGTAAAAACATATAAAGGAATCCCCATGATTAAAAAGAAAACAAATAAATAAAAGTTATGCTCAGAAAAGTAATAAACATCCGCAGACCAGATTCCCCATATAATTGTCAGTAAAAATCCATTGAACATACTTCTCTTATAATTTTCTTTATAATATTTCCAATAAGTTTTTACAATCGTATTATTCTCTCGATCTTTAAAAACCCATTCGCGTGCCATTGCAAACATAGCTGTCGTTGCTGGAAAAAATATAAATGGGAGTAAAATAATAATCGGCATTAAAAAGATTAACCTTCCCCCTATCGTCTCGCTTAACAATAAATTTAACATCAAGAAAACAATTGGCAGATTAAATATTAACCATAAAATATTAACAAGTGTGAATTTCATAAACCATTCACTCAGTTTAAAAATCCCGCCCATTAATCCGCCTTGTACATTCATAATTTTTCACTCCTTTTTCACTTCACATCAAAATGCAATGCCGCCGCACCAAGCACGCCTGCTTTATTTCCTAGTTCTGCCTTCAAAATTTGTACGCCTCTAAAACTTTCAATCATTAATGATTTTGTTTTCTCGCGTACCATTTTAATTAACGTTTCTTGCTCCATAATACCGCCACCAATGATAATTGCTGGTGGATTAAAAATATGTGTGAGTGACACAAGGCCTGTTGCAATTTCAAGAACCCAATTCTCTAACACTTCTTCTAATCTTGTATCTCCTGCTGCAATTCCTTCAAAAATCTTACGTCCATCCGAATATTTCACATCTATTTTTGAAGCCGCTTTCACTAAAGCTGTCGTCGAACCGTACATTTCATAACAACCATAACAACCACAATTACATTTCACACCACCTTGATGTAAAACCAGATGCCCAACTTCAGCCGCAATTCCATTCAAGCCTTTATAAATTGCCGAATTGATAACGATTGAGCCACCAATTCCCGTCCCATACGTTAAACAAAGAAAATCTTTAAAGTTTTGACCTGCACCAAAAAACTTTTCTCCAAGCGCTGCCGCATTGACATCATTCTCTATTTTCACTGGTACTTTGAAACGCATTTCAAAAATTTCTTGCACTTTCATCCCTGTATATCCCGGGAAATTTTCATTCGCATAAACGATCGTACCCGTTTCGCTATCAACCTGACTCGCCGTACTAATTCCAATCGCTTCAAAACCTGAATAATTCCCCTCCACGACAGACATAATATTATGTATTAGATGATCCGCACCTTTCATCGCTTCCGAATCAATCTCCATAAAATTCGAGGTAATACCTTCTTCATTCACCATAGAAATCTTTGTAGATGTTCCACCAATATCAATTGCTAATACGTTCAACGCATACGCCCCCTATTTTCTTTATTTTTGAAATAACTGTAACATAGGTTTTAACTTCTAGCTACTGAATTTTCTTTTTATTAATGATATGGCATTCGTAGGAATTGTGATGAGCTTAGTGCGGATTAGTTGGGAACTGGTGCGGCGATGAAAACTCAGCAGCAATTCTTGTAAACTTGCAAGCTGTCGCTGTGAACTCAACACGAATTGATGTAAACTCGCCCCTCATCTCTCTATTCATAAATATAGAAGTATAAAAACAAGAGTTACCCAGAAAGTTTGAAAAGACTTTCTAGATAACTCTTGCCCACTACTCCTTATGCTTTCCCATCACTCATACACATTTTAATCTTATCTACGACTACTTTTTTCATCGCTTCTTTTGCTGGTTTCATGTAGTGACGTGTGTCTGTTTCAGTTGGATTTTCCACTAAATAATTTCGTAAAGCTTCTGAAAATGGAATTTTTAATTCTGTTGAAATATTTACCTTTGCACAGCCTAGCGCAATACACTTTTGAACTTCTTCAACAGAAATTCCTGAAGCACCGTGCAAGACGAGCGGAATATCAACTAGCTTTTGGATTTCAGCCAATCGTTCGAAATCTAAATTAGGCTTTGTTTCGTAAACGCCATGACCTGTACCAATTGCGACAGCTAAAGAATCTACGCCTGTTTTTGCAACAAATTCAACCGCTGCTTTTGGATCGGTATATTCTGCATCTTTTGCTTCGACGATTAAATCATCTTCTTGGCCCACTAATTTACCAAGTTCTGCTTCAACCGTTGCGCCGTATGCATGCGCTTGTTCCACAACTTTTTTCGTGATTTCAATATTCTCTTCAAAAGAACCGTGCGAACCGTCAATCATCACTGATTTCACGCCAAGTTCTAATGACTCGGTAATTGATTCGACAGTTTCATGATGATCTAAATGCAATGCGATTGGAATTTGATGTTCCGCCGCAGCTGCTTCTGCGATAGTTTGAATATAACGGCGCCCTGAATAATTCATCGTTCCTGGCGTTGCCGCTAAAATAATTGGTGAATTTAGCTCTGCTGCTGCTTCTACAACAACTTTAACAGTTTCTAAATTATGAATGTTGAAAGCAGGTACTGCATACCCTTCCCGACGTGCTTTAATTAACATTTTTTTGGTATTTTGAATCGTTCTCGTTTTAGTAGTCATAAATTGTCACACCTTTAACAACTCGGCTAATTGCACCATCTGGACTTGGATTGTCTGGTGTAATGCCTAGTTGAATAGATTTTTTCATTGCAAGGACTTGACCGAAAATAATATAAACTAAAGATAAATAAAAATCATTTTCTACTTCTTTTTCATCGATATTCACACTAATTTGCCAATCAGCTAATTTACCGACTTCTTCGCATGCTTCTTCAACTAAAGCGACAATTTTCATTTCATTATCCGCCGCTGATAACTCGCGTAAAATATCCAAATCATACTTTTTGGTATACGCGTCTTTTGACATAAATAAAACGACTAGCGACTCGTCATTTAAAATCGATTTTGGACCATGACGGAAGCCTAGTGAAGATTCAGGAATTGCAGTCACTTGACCGCCAGAAAGTTCTAACATTTTAAGCGCTGCTTCATGAGATAATTGTGCTAAACCACCTGATCCTAAATAAACAACGCGATTAAAATCAAATTCTAATACATCATCCACATAGTTTCCGACCACATCAACAAAATCCAATCCATTGCGAATCGCTTGTTTCATAGATGTTTCAATATTTGTATGTGCTGCAAATAACGCATACGCCGCCGCGAACATACAAGAAAAACTACTTGTCATTGCGAGCGATTGATCATTTGATTCCTCCGGCATTAATAAAACAATACTTTTTTCATCACCTTGAACATTTTTCGCAAGTTGTCCATTTTTATTACAAGTAATTACAACTTGATAAAAATCAGTCACTATTTTTTGTCCAAGCTCTACCGTTGCCACACTTTCGGGGCTATTTCCAGAACGAGCAAAGGATACTAAAATTGTTGGTGTATCTTTTATAAAATAACTTGTTGGATTTGAGACAATATTCGTCGTTGCAATCGATTCAAATGAAACATTTTTTTCATTGACTTTCGTCAATTCAGGCACAAGCGTATCACCCACAAAGGCTGATGTTCCTGCCCCTGAAAAAATCACACGAACATGAGGATACTTTTCATAAATAGAAGATAAAAACTGTTGGAATGACGCTTGATTTCCCTCGAGTTCTGTCATTAATTTCTCCCAAACTTTGGGTTGTTGATAAATTTCACTCGACGTATGTACTGCATCATGTTGTTTAATCTCTTCTTCTGATAAATTAAACATATTTACTTCCTCCTCCGATTGTCATTGGTTATGTTGTCATAACCAGTTATCATTATAACAGGATTGAAGCATTCGGGAAAGTTTTGTTTAAAACTTTCCCACACTTCACGCTACTTTTTTACGCTTTCTCGAATGATTAATTTCGTAGAAACGAAAACTTTTTTCGCAATTTTTCTTCCTTCTAAACGTTCAATTAACGTATCAACCGCAGTTTCACCCATGATTTCTGTATACACACGAATTGTACTTAATGATGGATACATATGCTTAGAAATCGACATATCATTAATGCCGATTAAACTGACACGTTCGGGAATGGCAATATTCGCCTCATGAAGCGCTCGAATTGCGCCAATGGCCATCACATCACTACTCATGAAAAACGCTGTCGGCAATTGTTCGCCCAATTCTTGAATTGCTTTTTGCATGAGGCGGTAACCTTCATCAACTGAAAATGCACCTACAAAAGAATAGCGCTCATTATAAAAACCTTTTTCTTTCATATAAGCTGCGTAAGTTTTTTCACGTAAATCTTCAATGGGCTGGTCTTGCCCTTTTAATAATTCCCTTCCACCAATAAAACCAATTTCTGTATGCTCTGTCGATAAAAAGAAATCGATAATTTTCTTCGTTGCCAATTCAAAGTTAATAATGATCGAATCATATTTATCTTCATTCGGACAATAATCGACAAATACAACGGTTGGATTAATCATCGTCAATTCAGTAACTTGCGCATCGCTGAATTTTCCAATCGCAATAATACCTTCAATATCACTCGCTTGAATCTCTTTGATATTATCAAAAAAATAAACTTCAGGAGACATCCCAATTTCTTTACAACGCTCTTCTATTCCTAATCGAATCGATAAATAATACAAGTCATTTAATTCTTCTTTTTCCGTATACCAATGAACGATTGCAATTTTCTGATCAATATATCTTTTGGTAGATCTTTTGCGATAAGACAATGCCTCCGCCGCCTCAAAAACTCTCATTTTCGTTTCATCGGCAACAGATAACGTCGTATCGTAATTGAGTACACGTGAAACTGTCGCAGAAGATACGCCCGCTCTTTCTGCAATATCTTTAATGGTTGCCATGATTCGTCACCTTTTCTACTTCACACTTCTTATTTAGAATACTCTTACATCCTAGCATGGTTCCTAGCTGAAATCATTAAATCTTATCCTAATAAGTGTTCGTCTATTAAGCGGACGGTTTGTGTTTCGTTTGGATGCAACTCGAATACGATGATTTCATTTTCGCCTTCTTTTAATAATGGACCCGGTACATATAAAGTTTCTTGTGGTCCTTTATTCCAGAAACGCCCAATATTAAAGCCATTGATTACGACAAAACCTTTCACACCGTCAGGCAACTGAACAAATGTGTCACCAATTTCTTCGACAGTAAATATTCCTTTTGAAAATAGCGGACCTTTATCCGAATTTTTCTCCTGATTGAATTGTAGTTGCTCTAGATTATCCATTGGAAGTGGATAAATTGTCCAATCAAATAAAAACTGTCTTTCAAAACGAACGCCTTCTGATATTCCTTTCGCATCGTTCATCATCATCGGTCCGTAATTAATGCGTCCCATATTTTCTACAAGTAATTCAATTTGAACACCTTCCGCCGGTACAGCAAATGAAATCTTTTCATTCTCCCAACGGTCAATGATTCCTTTATACTCGCCGTCAATAAAGACCAATGCACGGTCACGGACATCTTGAATCGTTAAATCTGCTTCTGGCATAGGCCCTTTTAAAAACGTTCGGTACAAAATAAACCCATAATCCTGTCCTACTTGTTCCATCGTTTCTGGATTTGCGCGTTGAATTGGGGCACTAATCATCGACAATGCGTCTGACAATGAAACAGATTCTTTCATCTCTACTTCACCGTAATTCATCTTTGGAATTGGTTCTGGCAAGACAAGTTCACCGATATCTTTATGCTTGGCAATCGCATCTCTCACCGCATAAAACTTCGGTGTTAAATCACCCGTTTCACTAATCGGACAGTCATAATCATAACTTGTCACAGTCGGTTGATGGACTTTATCAAAGTTTGCACCGTTATAAAAACCAAAGTTCGTTCCACCGTGGAACATATAGAAGTTAACGGAATCTCCTCTTTCCAACATTCGTTCAAATGTTGCTGCTGCATCTTTATGATCTCTCGTATGATGCTCCTCTCCCCAATGGTCAAACCAACCATTCCAATACTCCATCACGATATTCGGCGTATTTGGAAAATGCTCTTGCAATTTCGCAAATGATTCATCTGGACGTGAGCCAAAATTCACCGTTGCCAAGACATTTTCAACAGAACCACCATTCAACATTAAATCGGTCGGTCCATCCGATGTGAAAAGTAATACATCAATATCACGCTTAATCATTGCTTCTTTAATATAATTTAAATACTGTTTATCATTCCCAAAGCTACCGTATTCATTTTCAATTTGCATAGCGATAATTGGTCCGCCATTTGTTGATAAAAGTGGCACAAATCGCTTTAATAATTCATCAAAATAATGATCTACTTTTTCTAAAAACGGTTGATAATAACAACGCATTCTCATGTTTTTATCAGCAAGTAACCAAGATGGAAGCCCGCCAAATTCCCATTCTGCACAAATATATGGACTCGGACGAATAATGACATGAAGCCCAAGTCGTTCGGCAATTCTTACAAACTCTTCAACATTTGCAATTCCTTCAAAATTAAACTGTCCCTCTTTTGGCTCATGCAAATTCCACGGTACATACGTTTCAACACAGTTGAACCCACACGCTTTCAACTTTGCTAAACGATCCTCCCAATATTCAGGTACAATTCTAAAATAATGAATGGCACCTGAAATCAATTGGATTGGTTCATTGTTTAAAATAAGCTGTTGATCTTTTACTTTTAAGTTTGGCATTGTTTTCCCCCTAAATTCATTAAAAATACCCGTCTAGTCCTTAATTGCACCCGCGGCAATATCTGAAATAAATTGACGACTAACAATTAAAAATAAAATAATTAATGGAATTGTCCCTAGTAACGTCCCAGTCATCGTCGCTGCTACGTCTGTTTGATGTAAACCTTTCAAATTAGCTAACGCAACCATTAATGTATGTTTGGAAGGATCATTTAAAACAATTAACGGCCATAAATAATCATTCCACACGCCCATAAAGTTGAATATTCCCAGAAAAGCTAAAGCTGGTTTCAAGACTGGGAGTGCAACGCTCCAGTACATTTTAAAAATTCCACAACCATCTATTCTTGCTGCATTCAGTAAGTCATCATGAATAGCTCCTTCAGCATATTGTTTAATCCAAAATATCCCGAAAGCACTGACAAGTCCTGGAATGATCAATGCTTTATAACTGTCAATCCAACCGAATTCTTGCATCATAATAAACATTGGAATTAATGATAATTGTGCTGGAATCATCATCGTTGCTAATGTAAAAACAAATAATTTGTTTTTACCTGGAAAATCGAATTTCGCAAAAACGAATCCTGCCATCGAACTAAAAAATAATACTAAAATTGTAGATATCGTCGATACCCAAAATGTGTTGAATAAAGCACCCCAAAAATCAATTTCTGCAAATACCTTTTGAATATTAATGAAAAATTGATCTCCAAATGTCCATTTAGGTGGGAATTTGAAACTTGCACTTGAATCATTGGTTGCCATTACGAATAACCAATAAAACGGGAAGATGGATAAAAGTACCCCGAAGGATAAGCTTAAATGTAATAATACTTTTTTAAATCCCTTCACAATTTCACATCCAATCACTTACTTTTTTTGGTCCACAACTTTCCAGTTGATTAATGAGAACAGCATAATAATCGCAAATAAACCAATTGCAATTGCCGAACCATATCCATATAAGTTTTTCACAAAGGCTTGTTGATAAAGATAAAGAACGATTGTCATTCCTTCTCCACCAGCACCGCCTGAATTTCCGACAAGTAGTTGTGGCTCTACAAATGTTTGCATACCACCAATTGTAGACGTAATAACAACGAATAATAAAACAGGTTTTAATAAAGGTATTGTTATTTTCAAGAAAATATCCTTTGTACTTGCTCCGTCAATTCGAGCCGCTTCATATAAACTCTCTGGGATTTTTTGCAAGCCTGCTAAAAATATTATCGCGTTATAACCAGTCCATCGCCAAATAATCATTGCAGCTACAGCAACTTTGACGCCTAAAGAATTATTATGCCAATCTATCGCATCGAATCCTAAAGTTGTCAAAAAGTAGTTGATTAAACCATAGCTAGGTGCAAAAATAACACCGAAAATAATTGCTACTGCTACGATCGCTGTTACGTTTGGTAAAAAATAAAGTGTTTTATAAAACTCACTAAACTTAACAAAAGCTGAATTCAACAAAAATGCTATAATCAAAGCCAGTACAATCATTGGTACCGTTGAAATAAACCAGATTAAAAGTGTGTTTGCAATTGACTTCCAAAACATCGCGTCTTTAATCAAAAATTCAAAATTCCTAAGCCCAACAAACTCCATATCTCCAATGCCATCCCAGCTAGATAAAGCTAAATATACTGAGAACACAACTGGGAACAAACCGAAAATTATAAACGTAATAAAAAATGGAGAAATCAATAAGTAAGGCCCTTTATTCTTTTTAATTTCTCGCCAAACTTTCCCGCGATCTTTTTTCATCTCTTTTTGTTGCGTCATATTAATATTAATGGGAATCCACCACCTATTTATAAGGATAGTAGACTGCCCGAGTTCCGAACAGTCTACATAGTCTTACAATTTCACTTATAACGATAAATCTCTTTCAATTTGCTTCAATGCATCTTCCCATGCTTTTTCTGGATCTTTTCCTTTCGTTTTCACTAACTCTAATTCATCAGTGAAAGCTGTTAAAGCAATCGATTCTTGTGGTCCTTTGTATGCGGATTGTACATTTTTAGCCGCTTCCGAGAAAATTTCCGTTGTGTTTTGACCACCGAAAAATTCTTCTTCATGGTTAATTTTATCACTGTCTAACGCTTCAATCGCAGATGGGAACAAACTCAAGTTCTTATATGACTCAATTTGGTTCTCAGCAGAGTTAATAAACTTCGCAATTTCAGCACTTACTTCTGGATTTTTAGAAGAATTTAATACCGCTAAAAATGAACCGCCATCGTTACCATCACTAAACGGTGATCTTGCAACTTTCCATTTTCCACTTGTTTCTGCTGCCGCATCCATAATGATATCCTTCGCCCATACTGGCCCGTCATAGCCAACAAGTTCATTATTATTAATCGCTGCATTCCATTCTTGTGACTGATCTTCAATATTTCCTAACACTAATCCTTGCTTGTCTAGATCGATTACTTTATCCCAAACTTCTTTAATATGTGCTTCGTCTCCGATAAAATTATTTTCTTCGTCAAAGAAACGTTTATCTAATTTGTTTAATGAAGATGAAAAGGCATTTTGAATAGAAGCCTCTGCATAAGTATTTCCTTTATCTTTCAATGTTTTTAAGACTTCAACATACCCATCCCAAGTACTAATTTTTTCTGTTAATTCTTCTGGAGTACTAGCAATTCCCAAATCTTTAAATACATCTTCTCTATAGAAGAAACCAGTAGGTGCTGTATCAACCGGCACCGCGATTAACTTTTCACCATCACCTGTAATCGCTTGGTTCACTTTCCACTCAGGGAAATTTTGAATAAATTCTTTTCCACCATAATCAAATAAGTTAGCAAACTTATCTTCATGTGGCAAAAATTCTGATACCCAAATGTTCATGAGTACTAAATCTGGTGCATCATCTGTTTTTTTAGATGCAAGTAATGAACTTAGTTTTGTTTTGTAATCGCCACCAGGTGGTAATTTTTGTGCAACAAACTCAACATCAGGAAATTCTTCTTTCACCTTTTCTAAAACGCTTTCATCCAATCCTCTGTTCCAATACCATAATGTAATTTTGTCAGAGTCTTTCCCCGAACTTTTTCCAGAACCTTCTCCATTACCGTCACCGCTATTGCCACAAGCTGCAATTACCATGACTAAAGCTAAACTAAGAAACAAACCAATAATCTTCTTCATCCAAACCCCCACTTTCTTTTTTGCTTTCTATTTTTTATTATTAAATTGAATCTAACTGTATTAGATTTCAAATAATAAACGGTTAGACTTCCCAACAAATCCAGCGCCCACAACCCCAGAATTTCCTTTCAATTGGCTAAGCTGTAATCGATCAAGTGCATCCATTTGTGCTGGAATCAAATGAATTTTCAAAGCTTCTTTAACAAGTTCAAGTAAATATGGTTGATGATTAAATACTCCACCACCAATGACAATCTTATGTGGATCTATCAAGCAAATAATTGCGTAAATTCCATGCGCAAGAGCAGCTACAACTTCTTTCAATAACTCTTCCTGCGTATTGCCGCCTTTTAAATAATTCGAAAAGAAAACTTCCGGTGTCTCATTCGCTGTCTTTTGAATTGCCGGTCCAGAGCTTATTTGCTCTAATCTTTCGAGTCCACCTGATGATTTCATTACTGGAAACAAACCAAGTTCTCCGGAGAATCCACCGCCACGTATGTAAGACCCTTTATGAATGGTTGCACAAGATATTCCTGTACTAACTGTTAAATAAACGAAGGTTTCTTCATCCGTAACTCCTGCCTCGCGCCACTCCGCAAATGCTGCCATCGTGACATCGTTATCAATGACAACATTTTCAATAGAAAAATAGTTTTTCAAGCGCTCTGCGAGTGGAAAACTTTCCCACGGCAAATTATTTTGATAAACAGCGATACCATTTTTATAATCTACCTTTCCCGCAACTCCAACGCCGATACTACCCACTTCAGCTATAGACAACTTTGCAGCGATAAGCGCATTCTCAATACTTGTTATTACTTGTACAAACATTTTCTCTTTATCGGTTGCGTCACTTGGGACTTCCGATTTTGCAATTATTTGGCCTTGCTCATCAATAACAGCCGCAGCCACTTTCGTACCACCAATATCAACACCCAAAACATAAGTCAAATTTTCTTCACCACACATTTCTAGTAGTCTACTTAGCCTTTTTTCATTAAAACTTCATCGCTAAACCTTTCTAACTCAATCACTTTCCCATTTTGCAGTCTAGAAGCTTCTGCACTAAAGGCAAGTAAATGACTTTCTAAAGATACAGTTGCTGATGATCGACTTTCTTTTTTCTCGCCATAATTTCGTACACCATTCAAGAAATCTCGAACGATTGCCTCATCCCCACCGCCATGACCACTTGTAGGTTTCGCCAAATGAATGACTGAATCATTTTTGGTTTGGAAATCATAAACCGAAATTGTATTTTCATCCATCTTTCCTCTAATTTCGCCTTTTGTCCCCATAATTTGAACGATTCTTGTTTGCTCTCTAGTAAATCCACACATACTAAATGTTGCTGTTGCCCCGTTTTCAAACTCTAAATTAACAACTTGATGATCGACAACATTATTATTAGAACGGTAAACACATTTTCCGTAGTCAGTTGTATTCAATGCTTCAATGACACCTTCACGTGTATCCGCCGTTGTGAACTTTCTTGCCCAGCCTCTTCCTTCACCTAAATAATATTTCCCAGCATGGAATATACATTCGTTTTCAATTGGACAACCGTCTAAGCATCTTAATGGTCCATTTTCAGGCGCATTTTCTTTTTTAAAATGCATCAAAGAACCAAATGAACTCACATACTTACATTTTTGATCCATTAAATACATGAGGATATCCATATCATGACAAGATTTTTGTAGAATCATCGGACTTGATTCATCGCTATTATTCCAGTTGCCTCGAACAAAGCTATGTGACATATGCATCACTTCAACGTTTTCATTAAGTTGGATAGAAACGATATCACCAATATCGCCGCGATCAATAATTTCTTTAATCGTTTGCCAAAATGGTGTATAGCGTAAAACATGACAAATCGTTAATAATTTTTGATGCTTTTCCGCAGTCTTCGTCATTGAAATACATTCTTCTGGATCTGGTGACATCGGCTTTTCAAGTAAGACATGATAACCTTTTTCAATTGCTTGGATTGTCGGATCATGATGCTCTCGGTCCATTGTACAAATAATGGCTACGTCTGCTTCAATATCATGGGTAAACATCTCTTCCCAAGAGTTATAGCATTGTTGTTCAGTTAATGAATGCTCCTTTGCAAAAATTGCTCTTCGCTCGGGATTTTTCTCCGCAACAGCTACAATTTCTAATTCATGTGGATAATTTTTCGCATACGGTGCATAGGCTCTAGCTCCACGGTCACCTGCACCAATTAGTACTGCTTTCATCTTTTTCAAAATGTCCCCACCTTTATTGTCATTTTCCCTTCAACTATCTTTAAAGTCGAAATACCAAGAAAATCTATTAACTAAATGTTTTACTAATTATTTTAAATACTATCATAATCTGAAAATGGTGTCTATACTAAATTTTAGTTTTATTAATCTATTGTGAACACTTTTCCACATTATTTTGTCGAATTCCTTCACTTGAAACCAGAATTCAGTAAAACTTTTACCAATACAAAAAGAACCTATCGCAAAATCTATCCTTTGCAATAGGTTCTTTAATTCACCTTATTTTGTAACAGCTTCTTTAAACCGATCAAACCGCAACGGATCTGTCGGGATAATCGTTTCTTCTTTTCCAAGAATCATTTCTTCAATTAACTTGCCTGTTGCTGTGGCTAAACTAATGCCGTCGCCTTCATGTCCGGCTGCGATATAAAATCCTGGTACTTGTTCAACTTCAGAAACGATTGGTAAGTGGTCAGGCGTCCATGGTCTGAAACCAGTATACGCACGAATCATTCTGAAATCTTTCATCGCTGGGAAGAAGCGAATGGCACGTCTTGACATCGTTTCAAGTACATTGATATCAATCGTTGGATCATAACCGACAAACTGACGGCTACTACCAATTAAAAAGTTTTGGCTTTCTGTCGGCTCTAAAACAAGCGCAACGCCGTGTGCTAACGTGCGTTCATCTGCCACTCTTTCACGCTCGAATTTATTCATTAAATAACCGAATTCCATCACATTTCGCATCATGACTGGTTTTTGGCGTGCACCCACCATAATATGTCCCTTACGAGGAATAATTGGAATTTCAATTCCTAACATTTTTCCGATAAATGGTGCCCAAACTCCTGCCGCATTGACAACTTGTTTTGCAGTATAATCACCATTTGTCGTTTCAATTGTAAAATCTTCTTTTTTTGTAATCGCTGTTACTTCAGCATTTGTATGTAATTTCAAACCATATTGTTTTGCTTTATCAATTAGTGAATAACAAAATAAATACGGATTAATGAGTGAATCTGTTTCACATTCTAATCCTCCAGGAATATCATGCGCAAAATATGGAGATTCTTGACGGAGATCTTTTTGGTCCAATAAATTAAACTTTAAACCTGCCGCATTTTGAATATCTACCCATTCTTTCGCCGCTTCCATTTCCATATCATTTTCACACACAAGCAAACTGCCTAATTCGCGATATTCAAATGGTAAATCGAGTTCTTCTTGCAATGCAACCATTAACTCTTGGCTTTTTAAGGACATTAAACTATCAAAACCAGGGTCTTTATCCACAATGGTAACGTTACCATCACATTTTGAAGACGTCCCACTTGCAATGTCATTCTTTTCGATGAGCACACAGTCTACACCAGATTTTGCAAGATAATAAGCGATTGAACAGCCGACGATTCCGCCACCGATGACAGCCACTTCTGCATGACGATTAATTGGCATACTTTTTTCCTCCTTTGACATAGAAAAGTTAACCATATTATACTATACTATATTTAGTATTATAAGACTTCCTATATTTTTCGTAAAAATGATTCGATTCTTATTATCTAGATTAAAATAGAATAGGATAAACTGTCAAATTTTTTCAGCACTACTTAGAGGAGGGGTCAGCCCCATGGAAAAAACGATTATTTGTAGATGTGAAGAAGTATCTTTGGAAGATATCGAAAATACCGCAAAAAAACATAATTGCTCTGCGCGTGAAGTAAAACTACGAACGCGTGCTGGCATGGGTTATTGCGGAGGACGTACATGCCGTCCAGCTGTAGATGCAGTGCTGGCGGATGTTACAGGGGAAAAAGCAGGACACCAAGTACCATTAAAAGTTCAACCTCCTGTTCGCCCAGTGACTTTATCTGTTTTAGGAGGGACGCATCATGACAACTAACCGCATTTTAAATCATCCGGTATTAGGACCTGTTGAAAACAAAACACCGGTAACATTTACTTTTGATGGTCAAACATTTGAAGGGTTCGAAGGAGATACAATCGCCTCAGCTTTACTCGCAAATGGTATTCGCCAACTACGTGTACATGAAGAAACAGGTGCGCCACGTGCGATTTATTGTAATATCGGGCATTGCTTCGAATGTCGTGTAACCGTTAACAAGCACGAAACTGTTCGTGCTTGTATGACGACAATTCAACCGGATATGGTCGTTGAAAGTGGAAAAATGGAGCCAGCTCCTTTTAATACTTCACCTGAAGAATGGCCGCGTACATATGCTGAATTTGAAAGTAAAAAGGAAGGTGACTCAAATGCTTGATGTCGTCATTATTGGTGCGGGTCCAGCAGGTTTATCCGCTGCAATTGCTTGTCGTGAATCAAATCTTGATGTGCTTGTTATTGATGAGTTCCCTAAACCAGGCGGAAGACTACTTGGTCAACTTCACCAAGAACCTACAGGCGAATGGTGGAATGGCATTAAGGAAACAGAAGCTTTATTAAATAAAGCAAATGCGTTAAATACAAAAATTAAATGCGGGGTTTCTTGTCACCATATTGAAAAAACAGATGATGGCTATATCATCCACACAAATACAGCGTTAATCAAAACAAAGAAATTACTCATCGCAACAGGTGCTGCTGAAACAGCTGCGCCAATTCCCGGCTGGACTCTTCCAGGCGTTATGTCTATCGGCGCTGCACAAGTGATGACAAACGTTCATCGCGTACAAGTTGGAAAGCGCGGTATCGTTGTTGGCGTCAACGTTTTATCAGCCGCAATTGCACGCGAACTACAAATTGCAGGCATTGATTTACATAGTATGGCTTTACCTGTCAAAAACACTGTTACAAAAGATCATGCACATCCTGGAAAAGTAATGGATGGATTAGTACGCATTGCCCATTTAGCACCGTCTGCATTTTTACGTTTTGGTAGTAAATTTGCGCAATCGGCAAAAGTACGGGAAATGGCTGTCAAACTTTACCCAAGTGGCGGCGTCAAAATGTGGGGCATGCCAATCCATATTCGTAAAGCGATTACAAAAATTAACGGAACAAACCAAGTCGAATCAGTTACAATGTCCAATGTAACGCCTGAAGGGGATATTATTCCAGGTACTGAAGAAATCATTAAAGTCGATTTCGTTTGTATCGCAGGTGGGCTATATCCATTAAGTGAACTAGCATCTGTTGCAGGTTGCCCGTTCCGTCATATCGAAGAGCTTGGTGGACATGTGCCTGTTCATAACGAAAGAATGGAAACACCACTTGAAGGTTTATATGTAGCAGGCAATATTACAGGCATTGAAAGCGCCAAAGTTGCACGCGCACAAGGTATTGTTGCTGGGTATACAATCGCAGGTGATGTCGCAAAAGCCGAAAGCGCGATGCAAGATGTCAAAGCGATTCGTGAAGCGGCTTCCATTCAGTTCCATCCACAAATTAAAGCAGGACGCGCGAAAATTCACCGTGCATTCCAAGAATACGTATAAGGTGAAACTTCAATCAGTGGGGAGTTCTTTCCCACTGATTGTTAGTTGAACCAATCGGGCTTTTACGGGCAGTTATCTCGCACTCATATTTACTGCTTCGGGACTCTTACTGCCCGTTAATGCGGGATGAAAAGAGACGTCAAGAAAGTCGAATAGACTTTCCTGACGTCTCTTTTTTTCGCTTAAATTATGCGCACATCGACTTGATTCATATATTCGTCAACTTTCGTCGCATCAATCGTCCCCGTCTTGGCTTCCATCGCATTCAATAACCCCATCGTTACACCATATCGAATTAACGCCGTCGTTTCCATTTCTTTTGATAAGCCGGAAGCAAATCCAGCAATCACCGAATCTCCAGAACCAACTGGGTTAATGGCTTTCACTTTTGGAATCGCTACCCGATAGACTTGTTCATCGTGCTTCACAAGTGCCCCGTTCGCGCCTAATGTCACAACAATCCATTCAATTCCTTTAAACAATGGATGATGCAACGCCTCTATTAACGCTTCTTCTGTCTGCAATTCTCTGTTTAATAAAGCGGCAAGTTCCTCTTCATTCGGCTTGATTAAAAATGGTTTTTGTTCATTTTCCAGTGCATGCTTTAACGCATCCCCGCTCGTATCAAGTAAAACGGGTTTGTTTGCAAGCGCAGCAATATCGATCAATTCATTATAAAAATTAGCGGGCAACCCTTTAGGATAACTTCCAGAAAGGGTAATGAGTGCTGCCTCTTCAACCGACTTTTTAAATTTTTGTAAAAACGATTGTTGCTCATTTGTAATCGTCGGCCCACCTTCTAAAATCTCCGTTTGCTTTCCATCATGAATGACCGCAATACAATTTCGAGTTTCTCCATCACAAGATACAAAATGATCCAAAACCGACATTTCCTTTAATTCTTGTCGAATGAAATCACCTAAATTTCCTCCGATAAAGCCAGTTGCCGCCACTTCTTCTCCTAATTGCTTTAACACTCTTGAAACATTGATGCCTTTTCCGCCGGCTGTTTTCGTGACGTCTTGTACACGATTCACTGTATCTAATTGAAAGGCATCCAATTTATAACTAATATCGACAGACGGATTTAATGTCACAGTTAAAATCATGTCATCCCCCCACATTCGCTTCATGTTTCACTTGGCCTTCAACCGCTACCGCAACAATCTGCTGATTTTGATCCAATACAACGAAATCTGCAAGTTTCCCCGCTGCAATACTTCCAAGACGATCTTCTATTCCTAAACTTTTCGCCGGTGTTAATGAAGCCAAATGCCAAATTTTATTGAGCGATTGTCCACTCCATTTTTGTAAATTGAACACACCATCGATTAACTTAAGCGTACTTCCCGCGAGTGAACCATTGTCTAACCGGGCCATTCCGTCTTTCATCGTCACTTCAAATTCTCCTAAATGATACTGACCATCAGGCATAAGTCCTGCGCGCATACAATCTGAAATAAGCATTAGCTTTCCTTCTTTAATTTTCAGTGAAAGTGCCGCCACATCCTGATGTACATGATGCCCATCCGCAATCAATTCTGCATAACAGTCTTCTGAAGTAAACGCTGCGCCAACAACGCCTGGCTCACGATGATGTAACCCAGACATCCCATTAAACAAATGGACATAATTTCGTGCGCCTGCTTCATTGGCTTCTTTACAACGGTCATAACTCGCATCTGTATGGGCAATACTCATCAACACTTGATCTTGAAGCGTCTCAATAAACGCCAATGCCCCTTCCCTTTCCGGTGCAAGTGCGATTTTCACAATTTGTCCGTCTGCAAGCTTTTGCCATCTTTCATAATCTTCCATCGTAGGATTTATAAAATAACTCGGATTTTGAGCTCCTTTATATTTTTCAGTAAAACTAGGACCTTCTAGAAAAATCCCTTCAGATTTTGCACCTACTAATCCTTCTTCGACTGCTTCTTTAACTGCAATAATCGCCTTTTCTAAATCATCTTTTGAAGACGTTAAAGTTGTTGGTAAAAAACGTGTAACCCCAATTTCCAACAATGTTTTAGACATTTCATGAACCGCTTCTGTCGTGCCATCCATCACATCATGTCCTCTTACTCCGTGAATATGTGTATCGAATAAGCCCGGTGCAATCGTATATCCTGACCAATCGACTACTTTCGCATCATTTGGCAATTCATCGACAAACTCCCCAAATCGTCCTTCTTGGATATGTAAATAACTCCCTTCTTTATTGTCTTCTTCCAATAAAAATCGATCTGCTTTTAAATAAAAATCCATTTTTATCCCCCTCGATTTCTCTAAAGATTTTTTAAGTAAGTTCCACTGTATAAGCAAATTTATCACCGCGCGCAATGCTCATCGTATATTCAATTAACTCATTTTGATGGTAAGCAAAACGTTTAATGCTCATAGCAGCCTGTCCACTTACCGCTTCTAAATAAGTAGCCTCTTCTTCTTTCAGCAAAGTCGCAGTAAATTTTTCTGTTGCATTTGTAACCGCTTTTTCATACTCTCGTTGAAATAAATCATACATCGACTGTTCTTCAAAACGTTCTTTCGTTAAGTTTGGAAACAATGTAGAAGGCAAATAAGTCGTCTCGTACATTAATGGTTCCTCGTCTGCTAAACGTAACCGAACGACTTTATACACTTCACTTTCAATCGACAAGCCCATTTTCAAACGAATATAGTCATCCACAGGCAGCGTTTCAAAAGATAAGATTTTTGTTGTCGGTTGTTTTCCGAGCTTTTTCATCTCTTCAGTAAAACTATATAGTGCATCTAATTGCTGATCATATTTTTTCGGCGCGACAAATGTTCCTTTGCCATGTAATTTATAAATAATGCCAACACGTTCTAACTCTTGCAAAGCTTGCCTCACCGTGATTCGACTTACTTCATAAATCTCACATAATTCGCGTTCAGACGGCAATTGTTCGTGTTCAATATAGAGACCTTTTTCTACTTTCTCCATTAATAAACGCATCAATTGTAAATAAAGTGGCATTTTATTTCCTTTATCAATCATCTTCTTCCCTCCCATCTGGTTATAACCACTCAAGTAAATTAAGTATAATAGACATTGACTTTCGTGTAAAGGAACATAAAGGAGCCGATAAAAAAGTTTCATTCTTAACTTTTTTATCGCTCCTCTCTTCATCATTATGCTGTTATATATCGTTTAACATCGACCAATACGCTTGTTAATGCGGCATCTCTTTCTTCACTTGATGATTTTTTAACAGCAATATAAATTTTACATTTCGGTTCCGTTCCAGATGGTCGAATGCAAAACCATGAACCGTCTTGTAAGTAAAATTTCAGGACATCTGAAGTCGGCAATGTTAAACGTTCTACCGTTCCATCCGCTAATTTACGTTCACCAATTTTATAATCTTCGCATATCGTCACTTGTTCATTGGCAATTTCAGTCGGTGGATTTGTTCTAAATCGTTCAATAATTGCCTGGATTTTCGCTTGCCCATCTTTTCCTTCTAACGTAATCGATTCTAATAACTCGCCGTAATAACCGAATTTCTGATAAAGATCTTGTAATCTTTCAAACAAAGATGAACCCGATTTCTTGTAATACGCGGCCATTTCTGCTGTTAATACTGCTGCTTGTACCGCATCTTTATCCCGCGCAAATGTGCCGATTAAATAGCCATAACTTTCCTCATAACCGAGTAAAAATGTTTTTGCACCTGTTCGTTCAAATTCTGCAATTTTCTCTGAAATAAATTTAAATCCTGTTAATGTATTCATCGTTTCTACATCGAATGACTCCGCTATCGCACGTCCAAATTCCGATGTCACAATTGTTTTCAGCAACACACCGTTTTCTGGTAATATATCATTTTGTTTTTTCATCGAGAGTAAATAATCAATTAACAATGCACCTAATTGATTGCCCGTTAATAATTCATAAGTTCCAGACGGCGTTCTCACTGCAACCCCGAGTCGGTCAGCATCTGGATCCGTTGCAAGCAATAAATCAGCCGACAACCTTTCTCCTTGTTCAATCGCTAATTGAAAAGCTTCTCTTTCTTCAGGATTTGGATAAGGAACCGTTGGAAAACGCGAGTCTTGCACCGCTTGCTCTTGAACAATATGTACGCGGTCAAAACCAAAGTTTTTGAGTCCTTCTACGACAGGCACTAAACCTGAACCATGAATGGGCGTGTAAACAATCGATAAATCTTTCTCGCCTGCATACATTTGTAGCGTAGCAAGTGCTTCTTGATAAGCTTCGTCAATTTCTTCTAATATGTATACAAGTTGCCCCGCTTTTTCTAATTCCTTTTCATCTTGTACTTCAATCGAAAATACATCCTCAATCTCATTCATATAATGAACGATTTTATCGGCCGCTTCAGGTGGCAATTGCCCACCGTCTTCACCATATACTTTAAAGCCATTATAAGCTGCTGGGTTATGACTTGCCGTAATGACAACACCTGAGAACGCATTTAAATGTCTAAGCGCAAAAGACAATTCTGGTGTCGGACGACTTTCCTTAAAAACATAGACACGAATGCCGTATTTACCAATCGTTTTTGCTGTTTCAAGCGCAAACTCATACGAGAAATGCCGTGTATCATAAGCAATGACAACGCCCCGATTCATTGCCTCTTTCCCCGAAGCTTGGATATGCTTTGCCAATCCTTCCGCAACACGACGAATGGTATAAATATTCATCCGATTCGTGCCTGCGCCTATGAGCCCACGCATGCCGCCCGTTCCAAATGATAAGTATTGATAAAATCGATCTTCAATCTCTTTTGTTTGACCTTCAATTGTTGTTAATTCTGATTGTAAAATGGATAATAATCCTTCTTCTTTTTTCCATTGTGCAAATAACTGTTCAGATTGACTCATCAACATCCTTACTTCCTTTCCCTTCACAATGATTGATTTATATTTTTTTATTATGAAATTTTAATTCATTCATTTGCATTTAACTATACCTATTTTTGAACAAAATCACAATAAACAGAGGCTGTACCAAAAATCGTAAGTTCACGATTTTTGAGACGCCTCCTGTTTTTGTTGAGTTTTATGCCGTAAAAAGAAATAGCATAATCAATTCGTTATTCATTTTCTCTCACATCAATAAATAAAGAACCATCTGTTTGAATTTGCGCATAAAAAACATCCGCTGCATCGGTAATGTTTTTCTTTTTTAATTTTTTCATTAACCATTCTTCTTTTAAGTCCAGTTCTTGTAAATTTTCGTGAATGATTTTCCCATCTGTGATTAAATCTGTCGGGAAATATTTTGGTGCTGTTGCCGCAGCTTTCACATCTTGTCTCGTCGCCTCTAACTGTGACGTCTTTTTCAATACACTTAACTGACCATTATTTTCCATAATCGCCCAATCTACATCTTGCACGGAGAAAATGCTTTGTTCTCTTAATAACATCATGACATCATCCATATGCAAACGCAGCGACTTTAAAGAACGCTCTAAAATCACACCTTCACGTATAATAATTGTTGGCTCATCGTCTAAAATTTTCCGTGCTTTTTTCCAACGAAGTAAAATCATACTCATCACCATCGTAAAAATAAACCACCAAATAAGGGCAATAAATCCATTAATAAAATGCGTTTCACTTTGTGCACTAATTTCTCCCGCAATCGATCCGATTGTAATGCCCGTTATATAGTGGAAATACGATAGCTGACTTAATTGTTTTTTCCCCATAATACGCGTTAGTAATAATAAAACGACAAACGTGACAACCGATCGTAACGTCATTTCCCAGACTGCAACTTCGGAGAGTGCTTTCGCAACATCCATCCAATTCATCCTTTCCTCATATTTCAAGAAATACCGCGCTATTTCTAGCTTGGCTCAATGAAGAGCGATTATTCATCAGATGAATTTTTGAAAAAATATTATAATCATAAAACTTTTTATTAAAGATTTTATTTTAATTGCCGAAATAAAAGTATAGAAACAAATCTTTAATACAAGCTAATTTAAGTTATATTTACACCATATTTGTCTTTATCTTTCATTTATGATCAAACTACAAGGAGGTATAGGAAGAAGCAATGTGCAAAGAGCTTTCAAAAAATGAGAAAATTAGCTTAGCAATGACAGGTCGGAAATTATCTGAGGAACATAAAAAAAATATTGCAATCGCTAAAACAGGACAGAACCAAACTGACTATACGAGAGATAAAATAAAAAATACTTTACTCGGCATAAAGAAAAATGATATTGGATTTGTTCATCCAATCGTTCCAAAATCCTCAAAAAGTCGCTCTCATTTAACGGCTGAACAAGTAAAATCTATTCGAGATCGTTATAGCAATGAAAAAGGGACTTCTATACGTCGGTTAGCGGAGGAGTACAAAGTAAGTCGAAATACCATTCATAGTATCGTAAATTATAAGATTTGGAAATAATTCATTTCCCGGGAAATAAAATGCATTATAATTCTTCCTCTTTTGTCAATATGCTACACTCTATGTAGAAAGGGAGTGTTTGTAAATGATGACTAAAAAAATGAATAATGGCTATGAAATTCCAACAGTTGGCTTTGGTGTTTGGAAAGTACTTGATGAGGAAGCACCGACAACTGTTCAACAAGCAATCGAAACAGGTTATCGATTAATCGATACAGCAAAAATTTATGGCAATGAAATTGGTGTAGGAAAAGCAATTCAAAATAGCAATGTCGCACGCGAAGATTTATTTATTACGACAAAATTATGGAACTCTGACCAAGGTTATGAAAGCACATTACGTGCCTTTGATGAAAGTCTTGAGAAATTACAATTAGATTATGTCGATTTATATTTAATTCATTGGCCTACACCGATGTATGATAATTATGTCGAATCTTATAAAGCGCTTGAAGAAATTTATAAGAGCGGTCGTGCAAAAGCAATCGGCGTTTGTAATTTTGATATCGAGCATTTACAAAGAATTATGGACGAATGCGAAATTATGCCAGCCGTCAACCAAGTCGAATGCCACCCTTATTTACAACAAAAAGAACTTAGAGCATTTTGTGAGAAAAACGGAATTGAAGTTCAAGCGTATAGTCCATTAATGAACGGAAAAACGGTTTTACAAGATCCGGTCATTCAAGAAATCGCGACAAAATATGGGAAAACACCTGCCCAAATTATTTTACGTTGGCATTTACAAAATGACATTTTAATCATCCCGAAAACAGTTACCCCTTCACGTATGAAGGAAAATCTAGATCTCTTCTCTTTCGAATTAAGCGAAACAGATCTAGACAAAATTAATGAACTAGATCGCAATGAGCGCGTCAATGCAGTGCCAAGTGAAATGGATAGAAGATAAACGTAATTTTTATAAATAAAATACAAGGTCATTTGAAATGTCTATACCGACTTTCAAATGACTTTTTTAATCGATTCATATATGAGTTACCCTCAAATACAAATAACAATGGAGACTGTCCAACAGCCTTACTATTGGACATCTTCCATTTTTTTGTGCGTTTACTTTATCTAATACACTGTTTTTGTACTTTCCTTACGGGTACGAAACCCAATCAGCAGAGAAAGCATTATTTCCACGCAAAAAAAATGGGAGGCGTCCCACAAGCCATGTACTTTTGGCTTTTGGGACAGCCTCTTTTTCGACAAACATCTAGTAATTTCGACATATTTCCTGTATAATTAATTGAATACTTCGACTCTTGAAGTTATCAAATTACAAAATACAAAGGAGGCGATGATGATGTTTTTTCATTTACCATCAGATGATTATATTATGTTAGCAGGCGAACACTCTTTAAAAATTGTCATCTTATCTATTATCATCGCATCAATTGCTTCTTATGCAGCTTTAACGATGAATCAACAAGTAAATAGAAATAGCTTTTTTCATCATAATATTTGGTTCTTTTTTGCCGCATTTGTGATGGGGTTTGGGATTTGGTCTACGCATTTTATCGGGATGAGTGCATATTCACTGCCCATAAAAATGGAATATGATCGACTACTAACGATTCTCTCTGTAATCCCTGCTATGTTTGCTGCTTTTTTGACATTTTATATCGTTAGTTTACCCAAACGTACTGTGAAAATTTATTTAATCGCAGGTCTATTAATGGGCTTAGGTATTTCTTCCATGCATTATACGGGCATGATAGCGATGAAAATGGAGGCAATCGCTGTCTATCAAACAGGCATTTTTATTCTCTCGATTGGGATTGCCATTGTAATTTCTTTCGTTGCTTTGTATATTTTTTCTACTTTAAAAAGACATACTGAAAAGCAAAGCGTCAGATTTTTAACTTCTTTACTGTTAGGTGGCGCAATTTCTAGTATGCATTATACTGGAATGGCTGCGGTCACCTTTTATCTACCTGTTAATCATGTACATACTTCGTTAAGTCATGATAACTTGAACATATCTTTTATTACAGCAAGCGTAACAATCGGGATGCTGATTTTAATTGTTTTCATACTATTTTCTAGTGTTATTGATCGCTATGTGAAATACCAGACAAAGTATTATGATGCACTGACGCGCCTGCCAAATCGACGTTTATTTGAAAAGAAAATGATGCAAGCTTCTTCTGAAAAAACTTTAGCGATTTGGCATTTGCATAATTTAGAAAAAGTTAATCGAGACAATAGTTATACATTTGGCGATGAAGTGATTCAACAAATTGCTTCCATTTTGTTTTCCTTCAAACCCGATTCTGCCGAGTTATTTAGAATCGAAGGGAATCGTTTTGCTTTTTTAAACACCTTACCGCATGGAGAAAAACCATTAATCGATGCGATGCGAGAAATTGCTGCCGTTTTAAAGAAACCATTAAGTTTTAATCAACAAGAAATTATTATCCCTTCTGTTTGTGCGTGGCAAACAGCAGATCAGCCGAAACAAATAGACCATATCTACGGGGATGTGCTCGCTGTTTTAAATGACCCAAATTTAACCTACCAGCATGAAGTTATTCTTTATGATTCGTCCGTTCATACCTATACATTTGAGCAAGAAATTTCAAATGATGTGGAACGCGCGATGCAAAATCATGAATTATTTTTAGTATTTCAACCTAAAATTCATGGTAAGTCTTATCAAATGGTTGGTGCTGAAACTTTACTACGCTGGCGACATCCAAAATATGGTTTATTATCACCCGCAGTATTTATTCCAGTATTGGAGAATAGCGGGAAGATGATAGACGTCACTGATTGGGTGATTAATGAAACATGCAGGCAATTAGAAGAATGGAAGAACGAAGACTTTCCTGTGAAACAAGTTGCGATTAATATTCCTGGGAATTATGTGACATCTACTCGGCTACTAAAAGTTTTAAAACACGCTTTAACAAAACATCAATTGCAAGCGGAGTGTTTAGAATTAGAAATTACTGAAACTAGTTTTGTTGGCGCGATTGAAGAAGCTATTTTAGCGGTAAATATTTTAAGAGAAGACGGATTTTCCGTTGCGCTCGATGATTTTGGGACTGGTGTTTCTTCATTATCTTATTTGAAGAAAATCCCAATTTCCACATTAAAAATTGATAAATCTTTTGTTGATGATGTGCCTTCTTCTGAAAAAGATTCATCCATTATTCAAGCAATTATTGCCATTGGACGCTCCTTAAATTTAGCAATTGTCTTTGAAGGTGTTGAGACAACAGAGCAAATCGAATTTTTAAGAACAACTTGTGAAGCGCCGATTATTCAAGGCTATTGCTTTGCAAAACCAATGGAATCACATGAATTAGTTGATTGGTATAAAACTTTCCAGCAGCAATATCAAATAACCAATCAAATAACCAATCAATAACTTTTCAAATTATATATGCGTTTAATTTTGTGTCTTAAAAAATAAGAGGCGTCCCAAAAGTCGCAATTGACTTGGACAGCCTCTACTTTTGAATTTACCTATGCAAGATGCTTAGTAAATCACGTTCTCTAACTTACTGAAGCGCTTTTTTCGCAAGTTTATGTTCTTCAATAAAATTCTCTAAAATTGTTGCTAAATTCGTATCGCCAATTTCATCTAACTCATAGTGAACACGCGTATATGGCTTATTAATCGTAATAACACGTGATAAATCCATCGGTGTGCCAATAATCACAGCATCACAATCTGCCGCATTAATTGTTGCTTCCAAATCTTTTAATTGTTCTTCACCATACCCCATTGCTGGTAAAATGCTACCAATATGATCATATTTTTCATATGTGTCAATCAGCGAACCAACTGCATACGGACGTGCGTTAACAATTTCTGCCGCTCCTAAACGTTCAGCAGCAACAGAACCTGCCCCAATTTTCATTTCACCATGTGTTAATGTGGGCCCATCTTCAACAATTAACACACGTTTCCCTTTAATTTTCTCTGGATGTTCAACTGTAATCGTTGAATCAGCTTTAATAATTGTACTATTTGGACTCGCCATTTTAATATTTTTCTCAACGATATCTACAGCTTCTTTTGGCGCACTGTCGATTTTATTAATAATCGATACATCTGTCGTTCTTAAGCATACTTCACCTGGATAATACTTCAATTCATGACCTGGACGATGTGGGTCGAGAACTGTGATTGCTAAATCTGGCTCATAAAATGAAAAGTCATTATTACCGCCGTCCCATAAAATTACATCGCAACCGTCAGGATCATTTTCCGCCGCTTCTAAAATATCCGCATAATCAACACCCGCATAAATAATATTGCCACGCTCTACATGCGGCTCATATTCTTCCATTTCTTCAATTGTACAATTATGCTTTTTCAAATCATCGACTGTCGCAAAACGCTGTACACGTTGTGCATTTAAATCACCGTAAGGCATTGGATGACGAATTGCGACGACTTTCAGGTCATGCTCTAAAAACGTTTCAATGACTTTACGAGATGTTTGGCTTTTTCCAGTTCCCGTACGAACCGAACAAACCGAAATAACTGGCTTATTACTTTTAATCATCGTGCTTTTTGGTCCAAGCAATGTGAAATTAGCACCTGCTGAATTGACAATCGCACCAACACTCATCACACTTTCATAACTAACATCACTATAAGCAAAGACGCATTCATCAACGTCTAATTTTTGGATAAGTTCAGGTAATTCATCTTGTGAATAAATTGGAATACCTTCTGGATATAACTCCCCTGCTAATTCTGCTGGATATTTACGTCCATCTATATCAGGAATTTGAGCTGCCGTAAATGCGACAACCTCATATTCTTTTTGATCACGATAATATGTATTAAAATTATGGAAATCTCTACCTGCTGCACCAATAATAATTACTTTTTTCACACTCATTCAAATGACCTCCCAAATTTCTACTAATCAATTATTTATAATTATAATACCACATGTATTTTAATACAATGTTTTTTATAAAAAAAGACAAACAAATTTTTAAAGTTTGTTTGTCTTTTACACTTTTTTAAATAAACATTCCTGCAATGGCTGCACTTAATAGCGACGCAAGCATTCCGCCGGCGACTGCACGAATGCCTAGACGGGCAATATCCGGGCGTCTTGACGGCGCCATTTCCCCTAAACCACCAAGCAAAATCGCTAATGAGCTTAAGTTTGCAAAACCACATAATGCGAAACTGACGACAATGACTGTTTTAGGTGATAATGAAGCGATTTCCGGTGCAAATGCTGCATATGCAACGAATTCGTTTAAAACAAGTTTTTGTCCGATAAAACTACCTGCTGTCACTGCCTCAGCCCAAGGAACGCCAATGACAAAAGCAAGTGGTGCGAAAATATAACCTAAAATGCCTTCGATTGTTAAAGATTCAAAACCGAACCAACCACCGATTCCACCAAGCATTCCGTTTAATAATGCAATTAACGCAATAAATGCCAGTAGCATCGCACCTACGTTTAGCGCCAATTTTAAACCATCACTCGCTCCGCGTGCTGCGGCATCGATTACGTTGACAGTTTCTTTATCTTTTTCCATTTTAAAGTCTGTAATGGCTGATTTTTCTTGTTCAGGAATCATCATTTTCGCCATGATTAAGCCCGCGGGTGCTGCCATGAAACTTGCTGCGAGTAAATATTCAAGCGGAACACCTAATAATGCATATCCTGCCAGAACAGATCCGGCAATCGAAGCAAGTCCACCTGTCATGACTGCAAATAATTCCGATTTAGTCATATTCGGTAAAAATGGGCGAACGACAAGCGGTGCTTCTGTTTGTCCAACGAAAATATTCGCTGCTGCTGAAACCGATTCTGCGCGACTCGTTCCAAGAAGCTTCGACAATGCACCACCAATTAATCGGATAATTAATTGCATAATGCCAAGATAATAAAGGACTGCGATTAAAGATGAGAAGAAAATAATAATCGTTAATACTTGGAATGCAAAAACAAAGCCGAATCCATCTGCATCTGCTGCTGGTCCGAAAACAAAGGCAATTCCTTCTCCTGCATAATCAATGACATTTTGAACTTTTTCAGAAAGCCATGCCAATGCCTTTCGACCTGTAGACCATTTTAAAACGATAAATGCAAAAAATATTTGAATGGCTAAACCGACTAAAATCGTTCGGGGGTTAATCGACTTTTTAGATTCTGATAGTAAAAAAGCAATTCCAAGGACGACGATAATCCCACATAAACCCCATAGTAAATTCATCTGCAACACCTCGATCTATATAATTTTTTTATTCGCATAAACAATGAATGTTTCACAAGACAATGTATAGCTTCCGCGATTTTAACAAACTTTTTTACTGAAGTAAATTGATTCAGTCAACATACCCCCACTGAGATAAAGTTTTTCAGTGGGGGCTTCGAGTTTATTACACAGGTCTTCCTTACCCACTTTGACGTTCTGTGTAACAAGCATTTTTAAAAATGCTCCCCAAAATACTGTTTTTGGTTGGGTATGGCGATGATTTACCGCCTTCCCACTTGCACCACCCTTTCGAAAAGAGCAGTTCTTTCTTACGAGAGAAGCCACCACTCAGCATTGCTGGCGTGTGCTACAAGCCCTGACGAATGTCCGGTACACAAGGATGGTTGACGCACCCACTAAACCGTGCCTAAGCAGCGGTTTTACGTTTTTGAACTTCTAATACATATGGATTTTTGATGTTTAGATGCCCTTTAAAATCCACGACATTAGACTTTCTTAGAATATTTAACGCACCATTGATATCTGCGTGAATACATTTCCCTGACAGACTTTGGTATTGTCCACGGTTGAGTCGTTTTCCGCTAAATGTATAGTTCATTTTGTCATCAGAACACCAAACTGGCAATTCGTCTCCATCTAAAAAACTCGCTTTGGATGTATAGCTTTCCTCTTGCTTCACAAAACGGATGCCTTCTTTTAAACACTTGTTTTCGATGGCACTTATTAACCTGTTAAAGGGGATTTGAACAAAGTTTTGGTTATTCTTTTTGCCCAGATTACTTTTTTGTTTCCAACCCGCATTATAACCGACCACAATCGTGTCAATGTTTAACTCTTTGACTTTCTTAAACAACGCGCCGATTGTTTGGGAAATATATCCGTTGATTTGGGCGTTGCGTTTCTCCCATAACGTAGCGAGCCGATTTGTGACAACACGTTTCGAAATGCCATTTTTAACATTCTGCCGCTGAAGCTCACTAATCGCTTGATTGAAATATCGATTCATGGATTTTAGTTTCTTGCCATCGATTAAAAAGGTATCGCCAGCATTCGTTACACAACTGGTGAATCGATCTACACCTAAATCGCAACTTAGCACGTTTTTCGTTGTCGTGGATTGCTTTTTCATTTGAGCTACTTGTACTTCGTATGTGTAATGTACCTCAAAGAACCGACCATTTTGCTTCGGTACGATTTCAATGTAAGAGATTTTTTTGTGTAATAAGTTTTTAGGCATTCGAATTTTAATGGAACCAAAACGTTTTCGAAATACCCTATTCATCGGGATTGTCCAATATCCATCTTTATCTACTTTCGGAACCTGATAGATTTCGACCTTTCGCCTCCCTGTCGGTTTTGAATAATCAGGAAACTTTGGTCGCCCTGTAAATTTGCCAGGCTCTTTTTTCCACGCGGCTAATGACTTGAAAAAGCTATTGATCTCATTTAATAACGTTATACGAATAGCTTGCGCAGAGTTCGACTGAACGCCAAAATAGTTGACGTCTTGTTTCATCGCCGCATCAATTTCTTTAGTTGTGGCCATCCGATTTTCGTTTAGGTAGCACTGTTTAATCGTATATAACCCAACATTTCTCAAAGCCTTGGCGCTATGCGTCATTCGCTGAAGCAGACGAAACTCCTTCGCGGTTAGCCCGGAACCTCCGATGTTTTGTTTTTGTGTAAAACGTTGAATGTTGTTTGTTTTCTTTTTTCTGCGTAACACCTTCGCGGCTTTTTTCCTTGACATAGCTGTTCACCTCCCTTTGCTTTTCGGGATGATTCTACTTCCCAAAAGTTCATTTCAGATTGCATAATCTGTGATTAATTATACCATTACTGGGCGAATGCGAACGAACCTTCTGCTTATCTACTGACGACAATTCATCCCCACCTGAATAGTTGGGCTTTGCCCGTAACACTAATCAGATGAGGTCTTCTTGTCGAGGGTGATAAAACTAAAAAATCCCTATATTCACACTACTTCAACTACCCAAAAATAGATGTATTCAATCCATGTAAAACGAAAAACTATGCGAGAAAAACCTAAAATTCCCCTCGCATAGTTCAATTTATTATTCTACAACTGGTGTCGTTGTCTCTTTAATTTTTTCATCAAGTTCAGCCGTAAATTTCTCTTTTTGTGCTTCAGCCCAATTAAATTTCTGCGCCATATACTCAACAACTTCTTGCTTCCATTCTTTTACTGTCGCAATATCGAAAAGAAGTGCGCCTGTACGACGGTTAAAGAAATCAACCGGTGTTGCTGTCATTTCGTATTTTAACGCGTAAATTAATTTTGCAAAAAGAACAAGTGGTAATTTTGATTGTTCAGCTTCTGTTTTATGCTCTTCCACTAAATCAAACACAGTCGGAACGTTTGAACCATATAAATAAGCTAAGTGTTTAGCATCTTCTTGTGTTAAACCTACTTCAGTTCCACGTGCGATTTGGCTATTGACGAAGTTATCCAATTTCACAGATCCACCAACATCTCCACCTGAAATTGGTAAATGCTTCGTTTTACAAGCTGCATAACGAATTTTATCTTCTGCTAAAAATTGTTTGGCAACTAAATCGATTACTGTTTCTGCCATTTTACGGTAACCTGTTAATTTACCACCCGCAATTGTAATTAAGCCTGATTCAGATGTCCAAATTTCGTCTTTTCTTGAAATCTCAGAAGGATCTTTTCCCTCTTCAAGAATTAACGGACGAATTCCAGCCCAGCTCGACTCAACATCTGCTTCCGTTACATCCACTTCTGGGAACATATAGTGAATCGCCTCTAAAATATACGTGCGATCTTCTTCCGTCATACGTGGGTTGACAGGATCATTTTCATAAAATGTATCTGTCGTTCCAACATACGCTTTTCCATCACGTGGAATCGCAAACACCATACGACCATCTGGCGTGTCAAAATAAACCGCTTGTTTTAATGGGAAGCGTGATTGGTCAATAACGATATGAACACCTTTTGATAACTTTAACATTTTTCCTTTGTTCGAGTTATCCATTTCACGTAAATCGCCCACCCAAGGACCTGTTGCGTTAATGACTTTTTTCGCATGGATTTCATATTGCTTACCTGTTAATAAATCTTCAATCACTGCGCCTGTTACAACACTATTCGTATACACTAACTCTACAACTTTTGAGTAGTTTAATGCAGTTGCACCTTTTTCAACAGCTTTCTTCATAACTTCCATCGTTAAACGTGCATCGTCTGTACGATATTCAACATAATATCCGCCACCTCTTAAATCTTGCTGCTTTAATAGAGGCTCCTTGTTCAATGTTTGTTCATTGCTAAGCATAATTCTACTTTCAGAACGTTTAACACCTGCTAAGAAATCATAAACTTTTAAGCCGATTGATGTACTAAACTTCCCAAATGTACCTCCTTTATGTAAAGGCAATAACATCCACTCTGGTGTTGTCACATGCGGTCCGTTTTCATAAACGATTTCACGTTCTTTTCCTACTTCCGCAACCATTTTCACTTCAAATTGTTTTAAATAACGTAATCCACCGTGAACAAGCTTCGTTGAGCGACTTGAAGTCCCTGCTGCAAAGTCTTGCATTTCCACTAAAGCTGTATCCATACCACGCATTGTTGCATCTAGCGCAATCCCTGCCCCCGTAATTCCCCCACCGATTACTAATACATCGTAAGTTTTACTTTGTAACTTACCTACTACTTGATTTCGCTCTAAATTTGAAAACTTCATTGCTGTTTCCTCCTTATTATCAATCGCCTAATTGCGTATCTATCATTACAGTACTTATAAAAATAATTTTTCTTGTCATTCCAATGAAAAAGACCACAAAGAAGCACTATCTATTTACGATAATGTCTTTGCGGTCTCCTGAATTCTCCCACCAGAATGTATTAACTTAATTCTTATAGTAGCATAGACCAAGTCTGCTGTCTAACGAATTGAATCGCTAATGATGGTTAATTTCTTGGCTATGAACATTCCTAGTGAAGAGGATTCATTTTTACCAATGACATTATCTAAATTCAGCAAAAAAACGAATAGTAAGCACTAGTTTTCAGACGTTAAATATGGAATTTACCCTCTTTAATCATTTATTCTGCAATATTATTTCATAGAAAACATGTTTTCCACCAATATCCATATCATTCCAATCAAACTAGAAATTGACAACTTTCAGAACTTTGATTATAATAATTCGCATTACCCTTTTTGAAATGGAGATTGATAATCGTGAAGGATTTTTTCAGTAAACTATTAACGGGCATGAGTATTGGAATCGTTGTTGCCTTAATTCCAAACGCATTGCTCGGGGAAATTTTAAAACTTATTATTCCACATTTCCCACCATTGCAACATTTATTTGATATTACGTTTTTCGTGATGAGTTTACTGCCTGTCCTCATTGGCGTCATGGTTGGCGTAACATTTAAACTATCTCCCATTCAAACTGCTAGTGTCGGCATCGCAGCGATGGTAGGAAGTGGTGCTGTCCAAAAAACGGCCGACGGTTTATTCGTTCTTGATGGTATAGGAATCGTTATCAATACAGGAATTACAGCTGGATTAGCCGTTTTGTTTTTCCAATTAATTGGCGATCGCCTAAAAGCATATTCTATTTTATTATTACCTACTTTAGGAATTTTAGTCCCTGGTATGATTGGTTATATGATTCTACCTCTTATCAAAAATTCAACTGGCATTATTGGTACAGTCATTTCATATGTCACGACATTACAGCCAATTTTAATGGGTGCAATCATTGCAGTGATTTTCTGTTTAATTATTTTATCGCCGGTTTCTACAGTAGGCGTTGCGACAGTGATTATGTTGTCTGGCATCGGATCTGGTGCTGCGAACCTCGGTGTTGTTGCAGCAGGCGTTGGCTTTGCGATTGCAAGTTACAAAGCCAATAATTTAGGTACTGCACTCGCTCATGTATTAGGTTCCCCAAAAATCCAAATGAAAAACTTTTTCTTAAAACCAACAATTGCCATTCCAATGGTAGCGACTTCCGCAATTCTTGGTGCACTTGCTGGAGTTCTTAATATTCAAGGGACGCCGTATAGCGCAGGCTTTGGTTTATCCGGCTTAGTTGGTCCTTTAAATTACATAACATTTGCTGAAGGTGGTTGGACTTTAGGCAATATCGGCATTATGCTCAGCACATTCTTTATTTTGCCAACCATTTTAAACTTAGTTTTCATCTATATTTTCTCAAAACGCTTAAAGCTCATTAAGGCTGCGGATTATAAATTAGATTTCGAATAATAAAAGGAAGCCATCTAGTTGAAATTTTTAAAATGGTACCTGTGGATAGGACACTTAAAAAAAGAGTGTGCTATTCACAGG
>CANSAF010000005.1 GCA_947644645.1 uncultured Sporosarcina sp.
TGGAATATCGATTACAGACCTTATAATATTTGTTTGAAATAGTGTTGACAATCCATCCTCAAATTGGATTGGGGTTTATTGGTGTTACCCTCGTAGCCTCTTTTGAATTTGAAAATGATATTCGGGGTTATAATGAATTGAGCTTTACCGACAAAACTATAATAGGTTCTGTCAAGTAGTGAACTTTCTTTTTATATTTACAGTAAAATACAAACGTTAGTTCTTATTGTGTGGTATAATTAACTTAGAAACTTTAGGGGGGAATGGGTATGGCTGACTGTATAACGCAATTCAATAAGTTTCACGAAAATATTAAGCTGAAAGAAGAAAATGAAGTTTTAAAAGACAAAAGGGAAATCATTATTAAAAAAATTAATGAGAAATTACCAGAGGAAACGGATTATAAATTCAGCGTTTTTAATCAAGGCTCATATGCTATGTATACTGGAATTAAACCACTGGATGATGATTATGATATTGATGTTGGTCTATATTTCGAAATGTCCAAGGATGATGTTAAGCCAGTTGAAGCGAAAAAGTGGATATTTAATGCCCTTGAGGGACATACCAATGATGTCAAGATAAAGAATCCTTGCGTAACAGTTACTTATGCGGCGGGATACCACGTGGATATTACTGTTTATGCAGCTGAGAACAGTGATGGAAAAGTATATCTTGCAAAAGGGAAACCTTCTAGTAATGCAGACGATAAGTTTTGGGATGAATCAAATCCAAAAGATCTAATTAAAACAATAAGAGAGAACTTGACTGATGAAAAAGACCGTAAGCAATTTAGAAGAGTTGTCCGATATTTAAAGAGATGGAAGGATAATAATTTTACGTCCGTAAATGGAAAACCTACAGGTATAGCACTAACTTCTTGCGTCTACCATTGGCTAGATATTCAAAAAGAAACAGATCCATTCGATGGTAAAACGATTTACAAGGATTTAAATGCATTGATTAACATTGTTTCTACTATGATTTCTAATTTTGTGAATGAGTTAGTATTAATAGATGGTGAATATGAATATATGACTAGACTAAGAGTCAACCTCCCAGTTGAACCAAAACCAGAACTATTTGAAAAGATGACTCATAAGCAAATGAAAACTTTTAAAGAAAAGTTAGAAGATCTATTGATTGTTTTGGAGGAGGCAAAGGAGAAAATAGACCCTTCAGAAGCTGCTGAGATATTACAAAAGCAATTTGGAGATGACTTTCCAATCCCGACTAAATCAGCGACTGGTAAAAAGGCTATTGCACCTGCTGTTATTACAAGTTCTGAGTCTGCGAGTGAGAAGAGTTAATGGGAGTAAATCTAGAGGAAATTAAAGCAGAGTTAGATGGTATTGATCAAGACCTAATCAGTTCGTTTAATGTATTGGATGAAGTAGACCCAAAAAAGTTTTTTGGATGTACAAGCTTAGTAGAGATTGAAATTAAAATTTGTGGGAAGCCAGCTCTATTAACGGTTGGCTTCCCTAAAAATTTCCCTAATGAAATCCCAAGATTCTATGATACTAAAAATCAATTTGGTGATATTCCCCATAAATTAAGTAACGGTTATTTATGTTTTACAAGAAGTGAATCCCTTCTTATTGATGTAAGGTATCCTGCCTCAATTTTATTAAACTGTTTAGATAAGGTTATTGAATTGATAGAAGCTGGTGTTAAAGGGGAAAATAAAGAAGACTTCCTGAAAGAATTTGAAGTATATTGGGGTGGGTTTCTGACCATTTATGCTCATATTGATACAACTGAAACAACGTTAAGAGAAGTAGATTTATGGAGTAAAAAAGTGGATGAAGATTTTTTAATGGTAGCCGCTGAAAAAACTGTAAGAATAGAAGATGTAATCCAAAGTATTTTTGGATTGGATATAAAAATAGCGACTAAGTACCGATGCTTGTACGTTCCATTAAAAGAAGGAACCTTTTTGCTACCTCCAATAAATAGTGATTGGAGTTTTGCTGAATTAAAGGATAATATATTCTCTAATCTATCTGAAGAAAATAAAAGTAGGTTTTATCGGATTGTGAACAGGGCAGTAAAAGATGTTAGTCCTATTTTTGAATATTTGATAATTGGTTTACCTAGTTCAAATAAGAATGTTGCATTATTTGGTTGTGGGATAGATGGGAATATCATTAAACTTAATTCTTTCAAGAAAAAAAGTAAAGTTAAAAAACAAATACATCCGTTTGTGTTAAAGCCTAAAGATACAAATTTGTATAAAGCAATGATTAAGAGGTGGCATCCTGAATATCTCTTAAACAGAACTGGTGGGAATCGACAACTTAAGGATAAACATATATTAATTGCAGGAGTAGGCTCAGTAGGAAGTGAAGTTGCTATACGTTTAGCAAAAGCCGGAGTTAAAAAGTTATCATTGGTTGATTTTGATGATATGGCATTTGAAAATGTTCATCGTCACGTACTTGGTATTGATCAGGTTTTTCTTGCTAATGATGATTTTTTTTATGAAACTCCAAAAGTATTCGGATTAAAATCTGAAATAAATAGAAAATATCCTTTTACTGAGGTTGAAACACATTTTAAAAGCCTATTCACTTTTATGGAAGAAGTAAAAATATGCAAAAATGACATCGATTTAATTATAATTGCTATAGGTTCTCCGAATAAAGAGATGAGGATTAATAGAATGTTGTTCAAACTTCCTGATCCACCACCTACAATCTATACTTGGGTCGAACCGCTAGGTATAGGCGGGCATACCCTAGTTACGTTAAATGGGAAAAAAGAAGGGTGTTATCAGTGTTTATTTAAATATGATGATGAATCCCCTATTTATAACCGTTCGGCTTTTGCAAAGCCTGGACAAGACTACTCAAAATCAATAACAGGATGTGGTTCGGTATTCACCCCTTATAATTTCTTAGATAGTGAGCGGTCGGCTATTTTAACAGTGGAAACAGGTATAAAACTATTAATGGGGAAAATGGATGGGAATCCATTGCTATCCTGGAAGGGAAAGGATGACCTATTTGAAGAAAGTGGGTATAAAACAACTTTCAGATATAATTTTTCTGTTGAAGAGTTAAATGAGAGGAAGTATTTGTATGAAAACGATGAGTGTCCAGTGTGTTTTAAAGTAGGAGTGGATATGCATAGACAGTAATAATAAAAATATATATTTGCTACCGGATAATAGATTGTTGTATATACGACCAGAAGTAATTGGAAAGATGTTCAAGTACAAACAGGTAAACTTGATGGATAAAGAAGCAGGAGGCATACTTGTTGGAAGAATATTGGTGGAAGGCAATAATATTATTATAGATGATATCTCCGAACCGATGCCAACTGACAAAAGAAAAAGAAATAGCTTCAGTCGGGGACCTGATGGACATCAAGAATATATGAATGAATCTTTTCAGAGAGAAAAAGGGTGTTGTTTTTATCTTGGGGAGTGGCATACTCATCCCGAAAAGGTTCCTAATCCTTCATCTATCGACAGGAAAGATTGGGAACGATTATTAAAAGTAGGATTTGAATCAGGATGCCTATTTTTCATAATAGTAGGTATAGATGATTTGAAAGTTTGGTATGGGCAAGTAGAGAAGTTAGTAATAGTAGAACTAGAGAGGTGGGTAAGAAAGTGACTTCAACTGCAGATATTTCTAAAAAAACAAAGCCTCAGAGAAGACCACTTAGAAAAGTGGAAGATGCATATTTATGGGTTTCCTGTGGTGGAGTTTGCTCATTCGAAGGATGTAATAAGAGATTGATTGAGTCTCATTCTGGAGATCTAACTAATGCAGGGATAAAAGCTCATATAATTGGCCACGCAGAAACCTCGGCCCGACACGAATATATGGAGGAGTATGGGTATACCCAAGAAACTTTGGAAGATGTCTCAAATTTAATGTTGATGTGTTACTATCATTCTAAATTAATAGACGATGAACATACTCAAGAACAATATCCTCCCGATAGATTATTTAAAATGAAAGAAGATCACGAGAAAAAAGTAACATCTTGGGCGGACGATAAGAAAAAGAAAAGTATTGCCTTAATTCATAAAAGATTGGGTGGCCCTATAAGTGATATAGAATATGATGGCGAGACTCCATATATTCTTTTGGATGCAGTTGAAGACCAAACAGTATTCGAAGATTTTACTGACAAAGGTTGGAAAGAGGCGGTAAAAAGGAACATTGAGTTATACGAAAAATTTCTTCAGAAAATAAAAGAAAAAGATGCAAATATAGGTGAAGTATTCGCTTTATCTCCTATTCCGTTATTAATTCACCTAGGTTCTTTATTGACGGATACGGTCCCCTACTCTATTTACCAATTCAATCGGGAGACGCAACTATGGGTATCGGATAATCCAGGTTCTAATAAAGATTTATCACTTACTGTTTCACAGGAGATTAAAGGGAATTTAGATTTAGCTGTTCTTATCTCAATAAGCGGATTAGTAAAACTAAAATCTGCGGAGGAAACATTAGGAAATGACTTTGATTTTATATCTTTCGAAGTAGATGATCCTGGTTTAAAGAGAATTTTATATAGGGAAGATGTCGTTAACATCCAGTCCAAGATAAAAGAAGGTGTTGAAAAATTACTTCAGAAGTACGATTATGAAAAAATACATCTCTTTTATGCTGGTCCGGCAGGTCTAGCTATTGAGATAGGCAGAGGTATAAATCCAAATATATGGTGTGAGGTTTATTTGTATCAATACAATAATAGGACAAATCCGAAGTATCAATATGCATTAACAATATAATTACTGACGCATCAAACGGTTATATTTGCGAAAGAAGTAATGTTTAGATATTAAATAGGCGCGATTCCATTAAAAAAAGGAACCAAGCTCATATAAATAAACCAAGTAAATTCTCTGCATTGCAACTTTCACTCACACATGCTGAGTGTGAACAACGGTGATAGATAATCCGACTTAAATGCTAACATTTTGCTAACGCAACCCCATAAAACGTTTTAAAGAGGCGAATGATGAATGCTTCTTTGAGGAATTACGGTTATTCATTGAAGAAGAACAAAAGCGTAAAATATTGTTGGAGCAATATCGAGGAGAAGTTTTGTTATTCTTAAAATCAGAATTTGTTATTTTAACAGAAGCATTAGGAAATGTTGCGTTAACAAAGGATAACTTTCCTGGTCAAACAAGCTTGCTAAACTCGCTACAAAAGCAAGGCTTCTTATATGTTAAGGATTTACCGAAAGAACTAGTGCTATTGGGCAAGTACCGTAATGTTGGGGAAACAGCTTTAGGGAATTTGTTTAATCAGCTGAAGGTAAAGGGAATGGAATTTTCGATGGTAGAAATATAAAGTTTGTCAAGGCAGCGATACTGATATCTGGATTTATTAATCTGGAATGCAGTGTCGCTCCTTTTATTGATCTCTTGTACATTATATTTTAATTATCTTAGCAATGCGTGCCTAGTATTGCTTTATCGAACGTCATAAACCTTATAATAACGAGGTTTATGGCGTTTTTTCATATCATTCAGTTTCACCTGATTTCAACGAAGTATAGTAAATTTCATAAAAACGTAACTGCACTCAAACATCCGCAAACTTCATAATTATTGTCATTAATATATTTGTGCATTTCACTCAGCACTTAATCCCCGAAATAATTGTAACTAAACCGCGAAAAGATAGTCTAATACAATAGGAGGGGGATATTAGTGAAAAAATTACTTATGTTACTCATCGTATTCAGTTTCTTAATCGCCGGTTGTGGGCAAGAGCAAGCAAGGAAAAAAGATGCAAATGATCAATCTGAAGTGACGGATGAATCTAACCAAGTGGATGATTTCAAAGTATCTATCCATGTAGAAGATGAACTTGATGCATATGCCACGATTACGTATGTAGGGGAAGAAGCTGAAAAAGATATTTACCATGGCGGGAGTATTTTTTTCTTTAATAATTATCAGCTAGACGGTGATTTTAAGGATATAGGTGCAATGCATCTACCATTATTAACGACGACACTGATTCAAAATGAACCCCATCGTGTCACATTTAATAATTTAGATAATATTACGTTAAAACCAGGGAAGTATAAATTTGAAGCAATCGCCCAGTTTTCATTGGATTCAGAGGATATATTGGGAACGGAAATTGAAATCCCAGTTTCAAAAATGGTAGTTGTTGAATAGTTGTCGAAGTGATGAAAGGGCATGAGATCTTTAAAATATTTGAGGTGGAAAGCAATGAGGAAGTTTGTATTATTAGGTGTGTTAACACTTACAATCGTATTAAGTGGTTGTGGCAATTCGACTAGAATTTTAACCGGAGATGCCCCACCAAAAGTTATAGTAGAAGCTGACGGTGAAACATATGAAACGATTTTAGGATCAAATTGTTGGGGATCGAGTTCCAAATCAGTCGGAGAACTCGTCTGTACGGATACTGCCGGCGCAGCAGAATTATTAAAGGATAAGTCGTCGATTGAAGTAGAGGCGGGCGAGACTATTACACTGAAAATGGATTATCGTCCACAGCCTAATGTTATTCATCTTTTAGAAATTGCAAATGAAATGGAAACTGAAGTAAAAGTAAAAGATGGTCAATTTACCGCGCCAAAGTATCAGGGCGTTTATTACTATACTTATAATGTTTGGTGGATGGATGAAGAAGACGAAGATGTATCGAATGCCGATGCGGTGTATGTGTTTGCGTTGGAGGTTCAGTAGATAATAAAAGCGACAAATACACAAACATTCATGAATTTCGTGGTTATTGCAATTAACGTGTTTGTTTGTGCCTGTCACTTTGTATTTATATTTCAGTTAGAATGGATATAGATAGTAAAGGAAGGAAGAGCTTAAACTCTTCCTTCTCGCAGCCTCAGCCGTACAGGTGGTGGTTGTTAAATAAGAGTTATTTGCGGTAACCCCCCTTTTGCTTGCTACGGCGCTAGGTGGTTTTCTTTTTGTCTAAAAAGTTTTCTGAAAGAGATGCGCCGCCAAAAGTTGTGGTGGAGGCTGACGGAGAATAAGTACATGGTACCAAATCCCCCAACAGTTTGAAATAGTTCATGGACCTGGCATTTGATACTTTTAAGCCCTCGAAAATTCATCTGAGAATTCTCAAGGGCTCAAAAGTTGACTACACGCTTTGAAATTTTACGTTTTCAACCTACTTCCTAAAACGATGTAAAAACGTTTTCAGGCGTTTGTTATCTGATTGCTCGATGACTTCTGACGGTGTACCTTGCTCTGCGATTACACCATTATCTAAAAAGATCACACGGTCTGCGACATCGAGTGCAAACTTCATTTCATGCGTCACGAGGATCATCGCCATTTCTTCTGATGCTGCGAGGTCGCGAATGACTTCGAGCACTTCATCGACAAGCTCAGGGTCTAAAGCTGAGGTCACTTCGTCAAATAAGATTACTTTTGGTTTCATGACGAGTGCACGAGCGATGGCAACACGTTGTTGTTGACCGCCAGATAATTGGTTTGGATAGCTGTGTAAATGGTTTTGTAAGCCCACACGCTCCAACATTTGAATCGCTAACGCTTCTGCTTCTTTTTTCGATTTCTTTTTGCCTTGTATTAATGCAAGCGTACAATTATTTAAAGCAGTTAAATGAGGAAATAGATTAAAATGTTGAAAGACCATCCCGATATCTCCGCGAATTTTTTGTAAATGCTTTTCATTGGCAGGGCGTAGGCGATTGTTCTTTTCCATTTGCCATAAATTTTGTCCATTTATCAAAATCGAGCCAGCTGTTGGACTTTCTAACGTCATTAATAGTCGGATTAAAGTCGTTTTACCAGACCCACTCGCACCAATCAGCGCAATTTTTTCTGATGGCTGAATCGACAAATCGACTCCGTTTAATACATTTACCCCATCAAATGACTTGTGGATATTATTAAATTGAACGATTGGTTCATTCATTTTGAAGGCTCCTCCCACTATAAAATATGTTGATCTTTACACGTATTTACTAAACCTTGCTTCCAATCGATCTTGAATAAATGAAATGATGACACAAATTGCCCAGTAAATGAGGGCAACGAGTATATACATCGTCATTGCATCATAGGTTCTTCCGACAACAATTTGCGTTTTTTGGAATAACTCTGGCACGGTAATAACCGCCGCGAGTGATGTCGATTTCACTAAGTTCATAAATACGTTTGTCAGTGGTGGAATCGCAATTCTCGTTGCTTGCGGCAAAATGATTTTTTGTAAAGTCGTCCAATATGATAAGTTTAAGGCTTTGGCTGATTCCCATTGACCTTTGTCCACGCTATTTAAAGATGAGCGGTTAATCTCAGCGATATACGCCGCACTATTTAATCCAAATCCGATTGAAGCAGCCGTGATCGCAGAAAGTTGGATGCCGATCATTGGGAGCCCAAAATACAAAATAAATAAAAAGACGAGCATAGGTGTTCCGCGCATAAAGGAAATATAAATACGTGCTGGCCAACGGAAAAACCAGTAAGAAGATCCACGTAGTAAAGCAAGTATGAGACCGAGCATCAGGCCGATTGCCATACCGATTAAGGATACAGCGAGTGTCATTGAAATTCCGCTTAAAATGAACGGTAAATTTTCCCATGCCAATGCAGCGTCGAATATATCTGTGAATTGAAAGTTTATGATGTCCATTTAACCACCAACCGCTTAAATATCTAAGCCATCAATTTCAATGATTTCTTTCTCAGGAAATTTAGATGCATCTTCTTCATAAAATTGAATTGCCAGTTCCGATAAAGTCCCGTCTTCATGCATTTCAGCAATGACTTCGTTAATTTTCTCTTGTAATGTATATGCACCTTTTGGCATTAACACACCAGATTCTGTTAAATTAAAGTTTAAAGTCGGATGTAAATGAATATCGAAATCTGGGAACGCCGCGACACCAAACTTTGTTAAATAATAGTCGTTAATCACAACATCTGTTCTGCCGTTATCTACATCACGTAAATACGCTTCGTTCGGTGCATTTCCATAGGTAACCACTTCTGCACCAAATTGCTCCGCGATTTGACTGTAAATGGTCGTTGCACCTCCGCCAGCTTTTTTGCCGTTTAAATCTTCTAATGTTTCAATGCCTGAATTATCTTCTTTGCGAACTGCCATCGTTATGTATGAATATTTTATTGGGTCGCTAAAGTCAAATTGCTCTTTTCTTTTATCTGTAATGGTTGCCGAAGAAATATCAATACGACCACTTTTAATCGCAGGCATTACAGAGTCTACGCCGATAATTTCAAACGAAATATCCAAATTGAGTCGTTTCGCAATTTCCCTCATCGTTTCAACTTCAAATCCTGTAAGCTGATCTTCTGTTTCTTCATCGCCATCATAATAAGATGCAGCGATTAATGTGCCGGATGTCGCAACAACTAATTTACCCGACTCTTGTATTTTCTGCCAATACTCATCTTCGCTATCATCCTTCGTTGACGGATTTGCTTCTTGTGTTGTATTGCCACAAGCGACGAGTAACAGAACTGATAAAAGCAGTGTCATTCTCATAAAAAAGTTTTTCATTATAATCCTTCCTTTCTAAACTGTTATACTATTAGACGAATTAAATAATAACAATAAAAGGTTTGAAGGTCAATGCTAATCTGTGCTGTACCAATTTTAGTGATTTTTTTATGAAACAAAGATAAACTGTACTAGGTCACGAAAAAATTTAAATCATTTACGGACCTAGCACATTTGACTCCATAAACCTACAGATCTAGTCCTCTTTTTCGAATGAAGCCATCTAGTATCCGCCATGTGAAAACGCGCCTATTAAATTAATTGTTAATACAAAAGGAAAAGAGATCACATTAAAAATGTTAAAAAATGATTCACTAGTTGAAGAAGTGAAATATGGTGAGAATGAAGTAGCTTACCAATTATGGGCGTTTGCTTTAAACGTGAACCGATATTCAACAGAAGCTGTGGAAAGTGTCGCTGATTTTAAAGAATAAACGAGTGACATTTTGACACAGGCAGGCATTTCAAGAAATGAAAAATCACATTTGGTTGGCAGGGGAAACCGCAACTTTATAGGATACAGACCAAGTGACAAAGAGGGATCAAAAGATTATAATGCCTGTATTGTTAATAGTCATTGCAGTATTATTGTTTGTTTATTTAAAATCAATTGTCGCAACAGCATATTTCCTTGTAACCGGATTATAACTTGGTACACCAAACCGCCACGAGAAAGCGGTGTATGTATTGATCGACATTCTGAAAACGAAATTTTTTTCGTCTGGGGTATTTTTCATGCAATCCAGTTATTAGATTTTAAATTTTTTCTCTACCTTCTCTACAGCTGTTTATAAATGAATAGAAAAGGGGAATTTACTTATTAAAGTAAAATTTCAGAGGAGATGGGAATTGATGAAGAAATTGAATTGGAAATTGATTGCAACAGTAGCGCTGCCTGTAGTTGGTGGATCTGTTTTAGGAAGGGTTGCTACTAAAGAAGCTAGTGAAAAGTATGAAAGTTTTAAAACGCCGAGGTTTTCACCGCCTAGTTGGCTGTTTCCTGTAGCGTGGACAAGTTTATATACTATGATGGGAATCGCAAAATATACCTTTGATAATAAAGAAAAGCCGAAACAACGACAACAAATGGGCAATTTCTTTTATTATACGCAATTAGGTTTAAATTTTTTATGGTCGCCACTTTTCTTTAAAGAAGAAAAAAGAGGAATTGCTTTAGTAGATGCTTCTTTTCTATGGTTGGCAGTTGTCTCCACAACTTCTATTTACAATAAACATAGTCAGACTGCGGGGAAACTCATGCTGCCTTATGTGGGTTGGTCAGCTTATGCAATGTATTTGAATTATGCAACTTGGAAGCTAAATAAAGATTATTAATTTAAATGGTGGAAGGTTTTGACGGCAATAATCTGTCAAGATATCACCGTAATTACAATGTCTAAAGAGAAGGGGCGATCGGCATGAAAGAGCAAGAAAATAGGATTGATGAACCAAAATTTGTGATGAAGGCAGCACATGCAGTATGGGCGGCAAATAAGTATTTTGTTTTAGCTTGTCGGCAACAGGATTATTTGAAGATTCGAGAACTGCTGAAGCCAGAAAAGATTCAAACACAAGCTGCCTATGAGGTACTGGAAAGTGTCGTCCATCAATTTTCTGATGTGAAAAGTAAAGACTTGCCACAGTTAGAAAATGCGCTTTACCATATCGCAGGTTATTTTAAAAATCAATTAACGAAAGAACAACGACAACAGTTGAATTGTTTAATACAAGATCATCCAGAAGAGGCTTTAGCTCAGTTGGACCACTATAGACGCCTGTTCGATATTGATTATTTACAAAATACAACATTATGGCAAGGCAGTCGGGCAAAATTATTTAACGAAGTGCCTGTCGAATTGTCGTATAAAAATGTCACTTATCCAAAAGGGGAACTGATTTGGAAAGGTCATTATGTATTAGTAAAACCACAAATGTAGAAAGAGATGGATAGAGATGAGACTTTGGCATGAAGATTTACTGAAGGGATTACCAAGACAACAGTTGCTGGGACAACATAGAGAATGTTGTGCTTTACGTGGAAATGGTTGGAAAAGGAAACATGCAACGGTTGATTATATCTTCCTTTATTCACCTTATAAATTATACCAATACCATATGTTGGTCATAAAGGAAATGCAGAGAAGAGGTTACCAAAATGATCAAATGTGGGAGGAACCTTTGTATCGCGGAAAGCAATGTGTTGCTTACGACCAATTAGAGACAATTGAGCAAACAACACCTATTTATCCTGAGCATAATGATGAATATTTAAAAGAATGTATAGAGAATTTAAAAGAGAAAGGAATTGATCTTTGAAACCTTTCTCGATGTCTAAATCGTAAAGTGGCAAACCGTATCATCAGATTGACTGGTGAAACTCCTGATAAAGCGTTAGAAAACAGAAAAGTGAAGCGAGAGAAGACGAATTAAGCTGCTTGAGGTGGGATTTAGAATGAGAAATACTACAGCGATTGTTCACTTAAAATGGAATCATTAATTTTTTATTTCAACTTCTCCAGGTACGTTATTGCCTATTAAACATATAATAAGTTGCATGATGATTAGAAAGGAATGATAACATGTATTGGGTTTATCAACCGGCGTATTATTATCCATCCCCTTCTTATCCAACTCAACATTTCCTAAATTCAACGCAACGCCAAGATATGTGGCAATTCAATGGTCCAAGTTGGCATGAAAACAATAATCATTTCAGCACAAATGATTATGGACAGCAACCCTTTGTGGTCAATATTAATGAAGCAGCCCGAAGAAATAATACGTTTCGTACTGCTATATGGACTGGAGAATACCTACAAGTTACATTAATGAGTATCAATGTGGCTGAAGATATTGGGATTGAAACACATCCTGATACGGATCAGGTTTTACGAGTCGAGCAAGGAGAGGGTGTCTTAAGAATATGGGAAGATAATGATTCAAGTTATGACAGGCCCTTATCTAGCGACTCGGCAATTATGATTCCAGCGGGTACATGGCATAATGTAATCAATACGGGGAATGTTCCTTTAAAGCTTTATTCAATATATGCGCCTCCGCATCATCCGTATGGAACAGTAGAAACAACGAAAAGCGATGCTATGAAAGAAAAATAAAAATTTCCATTCATTACCAAATGCATTCTTATTCTTTTGATAGGATACTGAACGTCATTTGATTCATCTATCGACAAATGACGTTTTTTTGTATTTTTTTGAAGCGATAGCGAATGAATAATCAATATCTTCATTTAAAACTTAATCAGTGCGCTAGTTCCTATCATGACATATTGGTTGACCTGATTATGCAAGAGGATTGAAGGAATTTTTCATAATAAAAATAAAGAGATTATGTAAAGGTTTTGTAAAAGGTCTTGAAGTGGTTAAACGATTGTAATAATCTTGTCGTAGGTTAACAATATCGGAAGTCATTACCGGTATTCGATAACAGAATGGTAAATGAGCGTGGAAGCTACAGTTTTACGAAAGTTATTTCTAGAATTCATTCACATCCATATCCTTCATCATGCAAGTGAACATTCTATCTTCGGGTGATGGATGGTGGATGAACTGAAAGCGCATGGATCCAGCATGAGTGCGGGAACTTTATACCCGATTTTACATACGGTGGAATCAGATGGATTGTGAACCAAAGAAGAGAAGAATGTTGAAGGTAAAATAAGAAAATACGATCAATCAACGTACAAAGAGAGAAAAGTACTTCAGGAAGCAAGGATAAAAGCATACGAGTGATTTAAGGAAATTCAAGAGGAGTTTCCTTTATTTCATGATGTAAGGAGAGTGAATAGATGTATGGATCGTCAAACAAAGCATGAAGAAAAGAGGACCTATTCCTTCCGAACTTTATTCGAGATTCTTATGGTTTCAATAAGATTGGGGGTAACGTCATTTGGAGGACCTATTGCACATTTAGGGTATTTCCATGAGGAATATATTCGCAGAAGAAAATGGATGGATGAAAAAAGCTATGCTGATTTAGTCGCATTGGCTCAATTTCTTCCAGGTCCAGCAAGTAGTCAAGTAGGGATTGGTATTGGCATCGTTCGGGGCGGAGTTTTAGGTGGCATTATATCATTTCTAGGGTTTACGTTACCTTCTGTTATTGCGCTGATTATTTTTGCATTGCTCTTGCAAACGTTTAATCTTGGAGAAGCAGGCTGGATACATGGGCTTAAATTGGTGGCAGTCGCAATTGTTGCGCACGCTATTTTAGGGATGGCAAAAAATTTAACGCCTGACCTGAAGCGGAAAACCATTGCCTTATTCGCATTGACAATTACGTTAGTATGGCCAGCAATTTATTCTCAAATCGGTATTATTTTGTTGGCTGCATTGACTGGTTTTTTAATGTTTAAACAACATCATTTACAAGAGGATCATTCAAAGGTATATTTTCCTGTTTCCAAAAAGCTTGGCGTCATTTGTTTAACTTTGTTTTTTGGCTTATTATTTCTATTGCCATTCTTGAGAGAACTCACTTCTATCCGATGGATTGCGATGTTTGATAGTTTTTATCGCTCTGGCGCACTCGTTTTCGGTGGAGGACATGTTGTGTTACCGTTACTGGAGCAAGAATTTGTGCCGACTGGTTGGTTAAGTGCAGAAGCGTTTCTTGCAGGATATGGGGCAACACAAGCCGTTCCCGGTCCATTATTTACTTTCGCAGCTTATTTAGGGGCTGTTATAAATGGATGGCAAGGTGGATTCATCGCAACCATTGCTATTTTTTTACCGGCTTTTCTTTTGATTTTAGGCACATTGCCTTTCTGGGATTCTTTACGCCGTAATCCAAAAATCAAGGGCGCTTTGATGGGCGTAAACGCAGCTGTCGTTGGTCTTTTGATTGCTGCATTTTACCAACCGATTTGGACAAGTTCTATTATAAAGCCAATCGATTTTGCATTTGCGGCGATCTTGTTTAGCATGCTAGCCTATTTTAAGTTACCCCCATGGGTAATTGTACTAACAGGTGCAGTAGGAGGAACACTGCTCGGATTGTTATAAATCGTCATGAGCCATAAAACTATAAAAACGCATGAAATCAATCTTGATTTCATGCGTTTTCTATAAAATAGACTATTATACTTTTTCTACTTGTTAAACAAAATTCCTTGGAATGTCTTTCGTCCATGTTTTCTCGAAAACTTTTTCATTGTTTTCATAAGCTTCTAACGTATTGAGCAAATAAAATGTTGTTTCGTCACAAGTCATTTTACTGTATGTGATAAGTTTGGTTTGCCAGTTTTCGCGTGATAAAGTTAGTTCCCATTCGCATTCGGCTTTTGCAGAGAGTGGGTCGTTTGCGGCAATTGTGTAACTGTTTTTATTTTTGCTGCCGTATTGGATGCCGTTGGAAAGGAGTAATCTTTCTCCTTCATCAGAAAAGTCTTCTAGTTTCCATACGCCGTTTATTAAGTCTTGTGTCGTATGCCTTGTTCGATTTTCTTTGCGAATGATTTCAGTTTCGGTAACTTCGGCAATTTCTGGAATGTCGAAGTGAATTAGGGCATCATGTGCTTGTGGTGTGCGCATGGGTAGTTCGAGCGCCGTATATTCACCTTCATGCAATGTCAATGTTACTTCTTTAGGTGATGGCCATGCTTGTGGCCAGTAAGTTGGCGAAACGGCAATTTCTAATTGATGTCCTTTAGGAATTTTTTGACCGATTGCATCTAATTGAATGGAAACACGATATTTTTCATCGACTTGTAACAGTTCTGGATGCTCATGTGAATTGCGATGGGTTAAATTCAACATGCCCCAACTAATTAAAGTGGATTCTCCAGTTGGTGCTTTCATGCATAAACGCACCGCCATTAATGCCTGTACTTGATTAGCAGAGATTTCTGCGTGGAATATCGGATGCCCTAATATTTCTTTGTCTGTTTCAAAAGGTGCTGAAGTGTAGACAACTGCATAGCCATTTTCGATTCTTTGGTCAGATGCCAAGTCTCCAGGTTCGCCGAACGGACAGAAAACGCCGTGATGAAAACCGTGTTGTTGTACGCTTGGGACGAGCATTTGATTTTTTTCTGGTGCAACGTCCGTTAAGCGGTTTTTCGACGGATACAATGTTTCTTTTTGGATATCATTTGATGGCCAATGATCATCGGCAACCCATTTTCCAGGGCGTGTATCGTAACTCACTTGTGGCAATTCACTGTTTTGAATATAGCTAATGAGTTTCGGATCTTCTTTGACACCTGTATCTTCACCTTTTAACCATTGATCCCACCAGCGCAAACTCTCTTGTAAAAATCCTATGCTCGGTTCAGGGGTTGCGACTTCTGGATATTCATGCGCCCACGGACCGACTAATCCTTTACTATACGCATTTGGTAAGTTTTCAATTAAACGAAATACCGCGTTTGTATAGCCGTCTTGCCAGCCGCCAACTGCAAAGACAGGAATTTTTACTTTCGAGTAATCTTCGCAGATTGAGCCGTGTTTCCAATAATCATTTCTAAGTTGGTGTTTGAGCCAGTATTCAACAAGTGGCGGTGTGTTTTCTAAACGATCAATCCAATTGTCACGCCAACTTTCACCAACAACTTCTGGGTCTTGTGGTCTTGCGTTATAGGCGAACATTGTCGATGACCACCAAAGCATATCTGAAGCAAGCACATTGCCACCGCGATAATGTACATCATCTGCGTAACGATCATCGGTTGAACAAAGTGTAATAATGGCTTTTAAATTTGGATGCTCACGTGCCGCAACTTGTAAACTGTTAAATCCACCCCATGATTTTCCGAACATGCCTACAGAGCCTGTACACCACTCTTGCGTGGCGAGCCAATCAATTAAATCGAGTGCGTCGTCTTGCTCTTGTTTCACATATTCATCTTCTAAAACTCCGTCTGAATCTCCAGATCCACGAATATCTACACGAATGCTGGCATAGCCATGTCCTGCTAAATAAGGATGTCTAGCCGAGTCACGAATTTTCGTAAAGTCATTTTTACGATAAGGAATGTATTCGATAATAGCAGGGACTGGATTTTCAATTGCATCGATAGGTAACCAAATTGTTGCAGCTAATTTTGTGCCGTCAGACATTGGAATCCAAACATGCTCCATCACTTTCACTTCTCTTGGAAACTTTGTTTTGACGATTCTTCGTTCAGATTCTCGAATACTAAATACCATTGATAAAACCCTTCTTTCGATAAAATATTTACTTCATTTTTGGAACGCTATAATTGATTTCATGTCGTTTATTTGGATCGATTGTTTGAAGCACACATTCGTATAACAGTGTCATCGTTTTATGTAAAGCCTCTTCGGCAGTCAATTGTTGACGTTGGTTCATATACGTGCTCATCATACCTTTCCATATCATGAGTGTGACATCGGAAATATAAGATAAATCTTCTGGTTGGATAAATCCTTCGTCAATTGCAGATTGAATAAACATCGTACTTCGTTTTGAAAAACTTTGTTCCATAATGATTGGCTTCACTTCTTCAGGCAATCCGACTAAGTCTTTTTGATAAATATCGTAATATTTCACGAGCAAATCTTTCGGAAATGTTCCTAAATTTTCCATGAATAAAATGGAATAAACTTCAGGATTATGAAAAGAATGTTTACAGAAACATTCCCATGTATAGAGCCATTTTTCAATCTTGGAATGTCCTTTTTCGATATACTCGGGTAGCTCTTCTACATAGTCTTTCGTATATCTAATCATTGCAAAGAATTTCAAATGAGACAAATCTTTAAAATAGTTATAAACGGTAGAACTCGTGTAACCGGCTTTCTTTGCGATATTTCTTACCGTTAAATTGGCGATACCTTCTTCTTCAATAATCTCGGCAGCTGCCTCTAAAAAATATCGATACATTCGCTGTCTTTGTATTTCTTTTCTCGACAAACTCACATGAACTCACCTTCACTTAAATTGATAAATCGTTTGATATTTTTCAGTTAAATAATTAATCAAATACTCTGGACGCAAAGTTTCATTCGTTAATTCTTCCAGAAGTTGCAAAGGAAGTTTACTTTTCCCGCTTTGGTAAAGTCGGGGCGTTAACCAGTCGTGAATGGTTGTTAATTGGTTATTTGCAATTAAAGAACGAATATCGATTTCGCGTTCTAATGTTTGAAAAATTTGGGCGGCATACATAAAGCCGAGCGTATAAGTAGGGAAGTAGCCGAAATAACCGCTTGCCCAGTGAATATCTTGTAAGACGCCGTCGCGATCATTGGGTGGTGTAATACCTAAATAGGCTTGTGTTTTTTCATTCCATACGGCTGGCAAATCATCCACCGACAACTCGTCATTTAGCAATAACTTTTCAATTTCATATCTCAACATAATATGGAGAGAATACGTGATTTCATCGGCATCTACACGGATGAGCGATGGTTGCACACGATGTAATGCGGTATACAATTCATTGGCTGTAATCGTTTGGAATGATGCAGGCGCATGCTTTTTAAATAACGCTTCATTTGCCGACCAAAACTCCTCACTTCGTCCAATCCAATTTTCCCAAAGTAAAGCTTGTGATTCATGTAAACCCATCGAACTCGCTTCGGCTAATGGGGTATTTTGAATGTCTTTCCCGAAACTTTGTTCATAAAGTGCGTGACCTCCTTCATGAAGGACACCAAAAATCGATTGACGGAAATCAGTTTCATCATAACGTGTCGTAATGCGTACGTCACGCGCATGTAAGCCGAATGTAAACGGATGTTCAGAAGTATCGAGACGCCCAGCTGTATGATCGAATCCAATATTCGTTAACAGCTGAAGGCAAATTGCTTTTTGTTGAGCTGAAGGGAAGTGTTGCGTAATGAGCTGCTCATCGACAATGATTTGACTGTGATTCACTTTCGCTAAAAGGTCAATTAAAGCACTTCTGAGTTTCGGGAATAATTGGTCGAGCGTCTGAGTCGTCATACCAGGTTCCCATTGTTGTAAAAGTGCATCATATCGATTTTTGCCATCGCCTAAACAATCTGCCTTCGCTTGTGTTAACTGAATCATTTTTTGTAAAGCTGGTTTGAATTGTGCATAATTCGATTCGTTTCTTGCAACTTCCCATGCTGCTTCGGCTTTTGAAATTTGCATCGCATACGCTTTAGCTAGTGATGAAGGAATTTTTGTCGCAGAATCATAAATATTTTGGCATTCATATGCTAAGTTTTGTAGTAATGCATCTTTTGATTGATCGATGAAATAATCGCTATAATATTTCATCTGCTCAGATGATTGAAGCTGGTGGAGCTTTTCTGAAAAATAGCCGATGACTTCAGCTCTTTGTTCGTAACCTTGTATGGGAATTTGTGTGTGAGAATCCCATTGTAAGAGTTGTAAATTTTGTTTATAGTAATTTTGTTCTTGCAGGAAGTTTAAAAACGCTTGCTTTTCTTTTTCATACGTCATTTCCATATCATCCTTTAACTTTTATTGCCTCGTGGGTCAAAGGCATCTCTTAATCCATCCCCGATGAAATTAATGGATAATACTGTCAGAAGAATAATTAATCCAGGCGGAAGCCAAGCTTCAGGATGATTTCTTAAAATCCGGATATTTTGTGCTTCTGAAAGCATATTTCCCCAAGTCGGTGTCGGTTGTGGAATTCCCATTCCGATAAAGCTCATGCCTGACTCTAAAATAATCATCGTTGCCATTAATAATGTCGCGTTGACGATAATGGGGCCCACTGCGTTTGGCAGTAAATGTTTGAAAATAATGCGATGATTTTTCGCACCTAATGCTTGTGCGCTTAAAATGAATTCTCTTTCACGTAATGTCAAAAATGAGCCGCGTACAATTCTCGTTAAGTTTGGCCAAGTCGTAATGGCGATGACAAAAACGAAAAGTGCAATGGTTACTTCATCAACAATTGCAATAATTGTTAAAGCTAACACGAAAAAAGGCAGTGCTAACATTAAATCGGCAAATCGCATAATTAAACTGTCGATTTTCCCACCGAAATATCCTGCAATCGTTCCAGTGACGACACCGATGATTAAAGAAAACATCATAGCGGAGAAGCCGACGATTAAGGAAATCCTGCCGCCATATAATAAACGAGCAAAATTATCTCTTCCTGAACTATCTGTTCCGAGAATATGTTCACTCGAAGGCGGCTGTTCAATCTTTGTTAAATCGGCTTTCGTTGGATCTATATTTGTAAGTAAAGGCGCAAATATTGCTGTTAAAATAATGAGTGACAATATAATCGTTCCAGCGACCGCTAACTTATTTTGCATAAACCTTTGTAAACCCAATCGCCCGGGAGATTTTGGCAATTCATCTGTCGTATTTGTTTGTTCTTTTTGTTCCATTGTTGGATTGATATTATTTTTCATCGTCGTTTTATGTCACCTCAATCGTATCTAATTCTAGGGTCTGCCACGCTATACAAAATATCGGATAGTAAATTTCCAAATAAAATCGTTGCACCCAGCAGTAAGTTAATGGACATAATGACAGGATAATCACGATTCATAATCGATTCGATAAATAACATGCCAAGTCCTGGATAATTAAATACTTGCTCGGTAATGACAGCGCCGCCTAAAAGAATTCCAAATTCATAACCTGATAATGTAATAATCGGGATTAAAGCATTTCGAAGTGTATGTTTATACAAAATCGTCCTTTCTTTCATCCCTTTTGCTTTTGCCATTCGAATGTACTCGCTCCCTAAAATATCTAATGCTTCAGATCGAACGTATCTCATATACGTTGCTGTTCCCGCCAACGCTAATGTAAAACTAGGTAAAATCATATGATGCAGTCGATCTAATAGGGCAGGGATCCCAGTTAAAAGTGGATCAGACATCGTGCTTTGGGAAGGAAGCCAGCCTAAGTGAATCGAAAAAATATAAATTCCAATCAAACCGAAAAAGAAGTTTGGAATTGCTAGTCCAATAAAGCTAAACGTTGTCGCTGTATAATCCAATATTGAATAGGGACGCTTAGCTGAGTAAATTCCTAAAGGTATTGAAATGGCTAAAGTAATTAGATAAGCAAATACGCCCAAGTAAACAGTGTTTAATAAACGACTCGAAATGAGTGATTCAACCGAACGTCCATTGTAATACATCGAATTCCCAAGATCTCCACTTGCAAGGGAACTTAACCAATTCCAATATTGTTTTGGCAATGAATCATTTAAACCCAATTCCTCTCGTTGGATTTCATAGACTTCTTTGGATACTGTTGGATCTAATTGTTTTCCAGTTAATGGATCTCCGGGTGCTGCTTTTGCCAAAGCAAATATGATAATCGTTAGTAAAAACAACATCGGAATAAAAACGAGTAATCTTCTAATAATATATCTCGACATACTTTAACCTCCGTAATTGTATTGGAAAGATTGTGCTTCATAAAAGGCAGAGAGCTTTCTTACTCCACATCTACGGACCATTTATGGATATCATTAAATAGCGTATGTGGCAGAGGATAGACTCCGTCAATTCTTTTGTTATAAATCCATAAAGCTGGTTCAACATAAAGCAACACGGCAGGCAAATCTTCTGAAAATAGCTCTTGCCACGAAGCATAGATTTCTGCACGATTGTCTTGGTCTAATCCATCGGGAGCCGAGATTGCTTTTTGAATGAATTCATCAGATGACTCATTATGCCATCTTGAATAATTCCAAGGCGTGTAGCTCGACCAAAGTTCCGTTGGGTCAGGGTCTGATGTTTCTAGTCCCCAGCCGATTAAATATAAATCTGTATCGTCTTGCTCATTATCATTTTCCATGTCAATTAAAAATGCAGACATTTCTTTCGGCTGCTTTAAATTCACACTAATGCCTACATCTTCTAATTGTTGTTTAATCAGCGGTGCTGTACGTTCACGTAATTCATTGCCCGCGGGATATTTCATATTTAAACGCCATGGCTTTCCGTCTGGTGTTTCCCTAAAGCCGTCGCCATCTATGTCTTTATAGCCTGCTTCGTCAAGTAAAATCTTTGCTTGTTCAGAATCAAAGGCATATTGTTTCGTTCTTTCTTCTGAAGATGCCCAGTGCTGCGGTGCAATAGGAGAGTTAATCACAGCACCTTTACCATACAATAAGCCGTTAACCATACCTTCACGATTTAATGCATAGGCAATTGCTCGTCGAACTTTTGGATTGGATAATTTATCATTTTCCACCCAGTTATTTGGCTCAATGGCATTATTTTCGACGTCAGCATTTGTTCGATGATTGAGTTTAAAACCGAGCACTTGGTAAGAGAAATCCAATTGTTCAATCGTTTGAAGGTTGTTATTTTCCGCTAATGTGTTGAAATCTGCTGAATTTATACCGCTCGGGCGACCAACAAAATCAATCTCACCTTTTTCGATCAATCCAATCATGACTGAACTTTCAACAACTCTGTAATTCAGGCGTTCGATTTCGGGTGTACCTTGCCAATAATCTTCGTGTCGAAGGAAAATATAACGTTCTCTGTCGGTAATGTGTACAAATTTATAAGGACCTGTACCGATAATACTTTCTGCTTCTTGTGATGCTGGTGCTCCTGGCATATCTTTTATAGGAATATCTTCGAAAACATGCTTCGGAATAATTGGGACACTAGCCATATACAATGGCGTTATACTCGGTTCAGTAAAATGGAAGGTAACAGTATAATCATCATCCGCAACGACGCCGATAAAATCTGTCGTGTCTCCAGTGTTATACTCTTGATAACCGAGTAATGGTTCCACAAATAATGTCCGCAAACCTCCTGCAGCAACATAATCAGGATCTGACATTGTTTGGTATGTAAAAACGACATCATGTGCAGTGAAAGGCTTTCCATCATGCCATTTCACATCTTCTTCCAATTTAAATGTGATTGAAGTGTGATCTTCATTTACAGTCCAATTTTTAGCTAAGTTTGGTTCAAATTCTAATTGTTCATTTTGCTTAACTAAACGTTCATGTGTTAATTCCAAAATGGTTTCTTCATACATATCCATATAAAAAATAGGATTAAACAAACCAGCAGGGGCGGTATCGATTGCACCTGTAATTTCGGTTTTATAAGGTGTATTTTGGTTTGCACTGCAGGCGGATAAAATGAGTACATTTATAAGGAGTAATAACAAAATCCACTTTGTTCTCTTCGTAAACTTCAATTCAACATCCTCCAATCTTAGTTTTTATCGTATAAATGACAAGCTACTTGCTGATCATCTTTTATTTTTCTTAGCTTTGGAACTTCTTTCGTACAACGGTCAAATGCAAAAGGGCATCTCGTACTCAACGGACAACCTTTAGGTGGATTTGCGGGACTTGGAATATCACCTTTTAACCGTACTTCTTGCATTTCTGTTTCATCTGGACCGGTTGGGATTGAAGAGAGTAAAGCTTTTGTATACGGATGCAGTGGGTCATTATAGATGCTTTCATTATTTGCAATTTCCATAATCTGTCCTAAGTACATCACTGCTACGCGATCACTCATATGATGCACAACGCTTAAATCATGTGAGATGAACATATATGTTAACTGCAACTCTTCTTGTAAATCTTTCATTAAATTTAAAACTTGTCCTTGAATGGAAACGTCCAATGCGGATACAGATTCATCACAAACGACAAATTTTGGTTCTAAAATCAACGCTCTAGCGATACTGATTCTTTGACGTTGTCCGCCAGAAAACTCATGAGGATATTTATGCAAATCTGATTTTCGAAGCCCGACTTTTTCAATCATTGCACTTACTTTTTTCTGACGTTCGGATTTTATGAAACTCGTTTGGATAAGTAAAGGTTCTTCCAATAGTTCATAAACATTCATCTTAGGATTTAGTGAACTAAAAGGATCTTGAAAAATCATTTGGATATCTTGACGGTACTGTCGCATTTCTTTGTTCGTTAAATGGGTTAAGTTTTCGTCTTTATAATAGATTTCCCCATCTGTTGCGGGGCTTAGCTTTAAAATGACGCGACCTAATGTTGATTTTCCTGAACCAGATTCTCCGACGATTCCTAAAGTTTCACCTTTGTATATATCAAAAGAAATATCGTCTACAGCTTTGACATGTCCAACAGTCTTTTTTAAGAGACCTTTTCGGATTGGGAAATATTTCTTTACGTTTTTTATTTGAATTAAAGGTGGAAGCGTTTTCTCCTTGCTGTCAATTTTTGCAATGTCATTCATCGTCATTGTCAACTCCTTTTTCATATAGAAAACATCGAATATCATGATGATCCTTTAAAGGATATAAGTTTGGACTTTCATTGATACAACGATCCATTACTTTCGGACATCTTGTAGAAAAACGGCATCCGGAAGGGAAGTCATAAGCCGGCGGTATCGTACCTTCAATTGTTGCTAATCGTTTTTTAGGATTTTTAATGCTTGGAAGACTGCTCATTAACCCAACTGTATAAGGGTGTTTTGGTGAATTCATTAATTGTTTAGTAGAGGATTTTTCGACGACTTGTCCTCCGTACATAACGGCTACTTCGTCAGCGTATTTTGCAACAACACCTAAATCATGGGTAATTAATAAAATCGACATATCAAACTTCTTTTTCATTTCCATAAGAAGGTCTAATATTTGCCCTTGTATCGTGACATCAAGAGCGGTTGTCGGTTCATCGGCAATTAATAATTGAGGTTCGCAACTAATTGCAATTGCAATCATGACTCTTTGTCGCATACCTCCTGATAATTGGTATGGATATTCATGCATAATTTCATCGGGGCGCGGTATCCCAACAATTTTAAGTAACTCGATTGCTCGTTCTTTGGCTTGTTTTTTGGATACCTTTTTATGTCTTCTAATCATTTCAACTAATTGATTGCCGATTGTGAAGACAGGGTTTAAGGCAGTCATAGGTTCTTGGAAAACCATCGCAATTTCGTTGCCTCTAATAGATTCCATTTCTTTATCTGTTTTTGAAACAAGGTTCTCTCCATTTAAATAGATAGCCCCTTCGACAATTTTTCCCGGGGGATTGATGAGTTTTAAAATAGATAGCGCAGTCATACTTTTTCCACTACCTGATTCACCAACCAAAGCTAATGTTTCTCCTTGTTTAATAGATAAAGAAACGCCATCAACGGCTTTTGCGATTTTATTTTCATTTAGATGAAAATATGTTTTTAAGTGATCGATTTGTAAGATATTTAAATCTGTGTGCATGTTGCACCTCTATTCTTTATAATAATTGATTACTCAGAAAGAAGAACGTGTTCTTTTTCTGAACGTGTTTTTTATTATAGGAAATTATTGAAATGAAGTCAAATTGAGAAAAGTGTATTAAAAGGATTTAAGAGTAGGAGATGTGGTGATTTTATATGTGTTTTAAGTTACTAAAAAAATAAAGAACCCTTCGACAGATTTTCTCTAATCAAAGGGTTTCTTCAAATCAGTATAATTTATTTTTTCTACATCCTCAAGTTTATTCAATAAAACATCCAATGCTTGGCTTACTTTGACGACTTCTGAATCAGTCAAAGTTTTTTCTTTTGTTAATGTGTTTAATTCTTTTTTTGTTTGCTCAATTTGTTCTAATAATTTTTCAGTATGAAAATCCGTCATGTTGACTCCTCTTTGGCAGTCGTTATTGATTAGAATGCCATTGATTGTTATTCTAAATTAATTTTGTATGCCGCTAAACAATCCTTTCGTTGTTGCTTCAGCATGTAAATCTACGAAAAATAGTACAACCGTAGTCTTCGTTAAAGCGGTGATATCGGGAAGGTTGTCATCGAGATCTGTGACTAAATCCTTCTTTTGTAATAGGTCGTTCCCAAGGCTTATTTCTCCATCCATGACATAAAGGAGCGGTGTAAATCCATTTTTAACGGGGATACTTACCGTTTCTTGTTCATTTAAATGAAGATCGTATAAATAAACTTTTTGACGAATGATAAGTGGGGCATCCGACTCTTTAGGTCCGCCAATTAAATTCCATTTACCTGTTTGAATCATAGGTCTATCAAAAAATTGAATTTGGGGTGCAAATCTGCTTTTTCAGGTCTGATGAAAATTTGTAGCATTTCGACATCTTTTTCAGGGACAGATTCTTCATGTCTAAATCCGGATCCCGCGTTCATCATCATAAGTTTTCTGTCAGAAATTTTGACCATATTTCCAGTTGAGTCATCATGCATCATTTCACCTTTCCACATATAGCTTAATATTTCATCGTTGATATGGTCGTGCATTTTAACGAAAGTACCTATATTGGCATTTGCATGATCAAAACGTGCGAGTGGACCAAAGGCAAAGTCAGTTTCTTTATCTAATAGTCTACCTGCCGCAATCAAATTAACTGTGAAAGGACCGTTTTGAAATTTTCTAAATTGAGCTCCGTTCAGTCTTCTTAACATAAAATCACCTTCCTATCATGTTCTTGTTTAAGATTATTCCATATGAAAAGAATTTGGTGAAGTAGGGATATATAATCTACTAAGAAACAAATGGTATACTATTAGAAATCGCATGTTCTATGATTAGATAACGTGAATTTTTATGATATGTCAAGTACATTATAGGGGTAGAAAATAATGGATGATCGACAAATTAAAGCTGCTTTAGAAGTTTTTTCTGAAAAGTGGAAGCCGATTATTATTTATCATCTAATCCATGAAGGAAAAAAACGATATAGCGAAATACAAAGGCTCGTCCCAGAAATTAATAAAAGAATGTTGACGCTAAGATTAAAAGAACTAGCAGAAGATAAAGTTATTAATCGGATTGCTTATCCAGAAATTCCGCCAAGAGTCGAATATGAAATTACCGATTATGGTACCACATTAAAACCAGTCTTAATCTTAATGAATGAGTGGGGCGAAACGCATGCAAAAGAAAAAGAGATTGGTTTCCCGCTTGAAGATAATCCTGGAAATGTCTGTTTTGCCATGACAACTATGGAGACGATTGATGGGAAATGGAAGCCATTAATCATTATGCACTTATTAAAAGATACGTTACGTTTTAACGAATTACTAAAACGTATCCCGACTACAAAACGTACTTTGAGTGTTCATTTGAAAGAGTTGGAAGAGGAAAAAATTATTAAAAGAAAAGTATATAATGAAGTTCCCCCGAGAGTGGAGTATTCTATAACTGAGTACGGGAAAACGTTGGAACCTTTGCTAAGAGAAATTAGTGAATGGGGAAATAAGCATTTTGATTGAATAAAATGAATTTCTTGAATCGGAATGTTTGAATTTTCTTTATGAGCATAAAAAAATACTTTGTTTAAATAGAAAGCGAGGAAAAACGATGTACACAATTAAAAATTTTCAAGACAATCCAAACGTAAAAGTAACAGAAGAACTAGGTGCATTTCAGGTGGTTGAGTATCAGCGGGATTTGAGTGTTGACCATATGACAGCGCAAGCGGCTTATTATGCAGCCGAGATGAATGTAAGAAGAAGGCAGTTGGTTTGTGATGTGAATGAATCAAATATCACGATTCAAGCTGGAGCGATGCAATGGATGGCGGGGGATGTGAAAGCAACAACCGGCATTAAAGGTGTGGGCGATTTCATCGGGAAAACATTTAGAGGAAAAGTGACAGGAGAATCTGCGATTAAGCCTGAGTATACAGGAAGTGGAACGCTTGTCTTGGAGCCAACGTATAAGCATATTTTGCTCATCGATGTGGCAGATTGGAATCAATCAATCATTATTGAAGACGGGATGTTTTTAGCTTGTGAATCGGAGTTAAAACAAAAAGCTGTCATGCGTTCGAATTTATCTTCCGCAGCATTAGGGGGAGAAGGGTTATTTAACTTGGGCATTACAGGAAATGGGATTGTTGCGCTGGAATCTGATGTGCCAAGAGAAGAACTGATTGAAATCGATTTGCAAGATGATGAGTTGAAAATCGATGGCAATATGGCGGTCGCATGGTCGGGAAGCTTGAACTTTACAGTAGAAAGATCAGGTAAAACATTGATGGGATCCGCAGCTTCAGGCGAAGGATTGGTGAATGTTTACCGTGGGACTGGGAAAGTTTTAATGGCACCGATTCGGTAATCCAGCTAAAATTATGTGCTAAATAGTGTTGGTACGCCTAAATGATTATTCGCTTGATTAACAGGTGAAAGTCACTTGACATTGTTTTTCCACAACTTGAAATTGGAATATATCTCAGTTAGAATGGATATAGATAGTAAAAGAAGGAAGAGCGCGAACCCTTCCTTCTCGCAGCCTCAGCCTCAGCCGTACAGGCGGTGGTTGTCAATTAATTATTTGTGTTGAGAACCACCCTTTTGCTTCCTACGGCGTCGGGTGGTTTTCTTTTTGTCTAAAAAAGTTTTCTGAAGGAAATGCGCACTTAAAACGCGTGTAATTCCTTTCAGTACTTCTTTTAAAAACTCAAGAAAGATTTCCATAGTTGATCACCTCCTTTCCTCATAAAAGAGAAAAGGATAAAATGTTGTGACAACTATCCACCCATATACTAGCATATTTCAGGAGATTAAGTGACAGTTTTAGACACGGGATTGAGTTGTTTTTGGAGACGCAAGGGGACAGTTCCTTTGTGTTCCGGTGCTCATTTATAAAGGATTTACTACACAGTGTACCTGTCCCCGCGTGTCCAGGTGCAGCTTTTCCCTTTTAAATCGCCAACAATTCCTCCAATGCTTCAAAAGTTAATGTTTTCCCTGTGTAAAAATCTCCAAATAAACCGTAACGTGCGGTTGCTGTGTCGTAGCGCATTTCGTAGACGATTTTTTTGAGTTGTAAATAATCATGTGCAAATAATGTGACGCCCCATTCCCATTCGTCAAAACCAGTTGAACCTGTGATGATTTGTTTCACTTCATTGCCGTATTTTCTGCCAGTAATACTATGTTCATATAATAGTTTTCCACGAGTACCTTTTTCCAATGTGTACCAGTTGTCTTCGCCATCACGTTTTCGGCTCATTGGATAAAAGGAGACATAATCCCATTTTTCAAGAATTGGTTTTAGTCTTTTTTGAGTTTCAGGTAATGTTTCAGGATCTACGCCGTCTTGTGCTGGGCGATATTTTGACAGTTCAACAACAGACATATAAGACTCTGCTGGGATTAAAAATTCAGCTAAAGATGATTTATTTAACAGTGTTTCTGCTGTTAAAATCTCGTCTACTGTTGGTCTTAGCAATGTAATCATGAGGTCTGCTTTTTGACCGACGATATGAAAAATGCCATAAGATCCTTCTTCTTTTTTCTCGTTTTCATCCCATGTTAAATAATGTGCGCGGAATTCTGTCAGTGCGGCTTGGCGTTTTTCTTCAGAGGCAGCCTTCCATTTTCCCCAATCTACTTTTCTTAAATCATGTAATACATACCAACCATCCATTGTTTCAACAGCTTCTGCCATGTTCAATCAACCTCTCTTTATCATATTAGAAATCCCTTTATATTTATTTTTAGCATTGTCTACAAGAATAAATTATATTCACATAATTTTTACTAGACCTTAATTTGAAATTCAAAAAAAAGACATAATTCCTGCTACAATTTTGTGAAAAATAAATTTAGGGGTTTCTTTTCGTTTTTAATTATATATACTGGTTAGTAAGTTTCAAGTGTTTGATTTGAAAAATGGTAAAGCTTTTTATGGAAAATGGAGAGGAGATTTTAAAAGAATGAAGGTGTAATGCAGTTTGAGCGAGTAAAAATCTTGTTTGTGTACAAATTAAGAAAGTCTTACAAAATACGTGAAGGCTGAATCGATTTAGGTGGGGACGTTTGGAATGAAAATGGTTGATAACGAATATGAACAGACGTTGATCGTTGAAGAAGCTGAAAAGAATCCTGTCGAGAAAAAAAGAGTTTATCTGTTAATAAGTTGTTTTGTGCTTGTCATCTTGACGCTTATTTACGGTCTTGCCACAGGGTCGGTAACCTTAACGATGAGCGAGGTTGTGAATGGACTTTTTGGCGAAACAGGAACGATGGAACATCAAATTGTTTGGAATTTACGTTTGCCACGGCTTTTAACAGGTCTTCTCGTGGGGATGTGTCTAGCTGTTTCAGGTGGAATTTTACAAGGAATTATGCGGAACCCGCTCGCTGATCCAGGGATTATTGGTGTTTCTTCGGGCGCAGGACTCGTCGCAGTTTCGACGATGTTGATATTTCCAGCTTATACAGGGCTTGTGCCTGTTGGTGCGTTTATTGGTGCTTTTATTGCAGCGGCATTTGTTTATGTTTTGGCATGGAATGGCGGGGTTGCGCCGTTACGTTTAATCCTTGCAGGTGTTGCGATTAACACACTTTTAGGTGCACTGACATCAGGTGTAATGATTGTCTATAGCGATAAAGTGCAAACGGTTTTGTCATGGTTAATGGGTGGATTGAGCGGAAAAAGTTGGCCGCATTTACAAATGATTTTGCCTTATGCAGTGATCGGACTGATTTTATCGCTTTTTGCTTCGAGGTCTGTCAATATTCTTCGCTTAGGAGACGATGTAGCCAAATTACTCGGCTACAATGTTGAAAAACATCGTTTCTTATTGCTGCTATTAAGTACATTTTTGGCAGGAGCAGCGGTTAGTGTAGCGGGGTTATTAGGATTTGTTGGGTTAGTTGTTCCGCATATTGTTCGTTTATTAATCGGCAATGATTATAAGTTTTTATTGCCAATATCGGCTTTACTTGGCGGAGCGTTAGTTGTTTTTGCGGATACGGCAGCAAGAAGTTGGTTCGAACCAATTGAATTACCTGTTGGTGTGTTACTAGCCGTAATTGGTGCGCCATTCTTTTTATATTTATTAAGATCAGGAAAAGTGATGTAGGAGGAAAATGACATGAGAAAATTAATGATTGCAGCGATTATGATGGGGCTTTTATTCGTAGTGGCGGCTTGTGGAAAAACGGAAGAGAAAGTAGAAAAGATTGAAAAAGAAGAAATAGAAGAAGTAGCGGAAGGTATTACGGTAACAGATTTACAAGGCAATACAGTGGAATTTGATAAAGCGCCAGAACGCATTGTGTCTTTAATCGCTGGTGATTTAAATACGCTTTATGATTTAGGGGCAACGGCAGTCGGTCGTCCGGTTATTCGTGGGAAAATGAGTGAAGAAATTGCGGCGATTGAAGAAGTGGGTACGTCAAATGATGTCAATGTCGAGAAGATTGCAAGTTTAACGCCAGATGTTGTCATCGCACATCCACAGTTAAATAAAGATGCGATTCCAGCGTTGGAAGAACTTGGTATTGGTGTGATTCAAATGGGCGCAAATTCAATTGATGGTGTGAAAGAGTCGATTGAAATTCTTGGAAAGCTTGTTCAAAAAGAAGAGAAAGCGGCTGAATTGATCGCAGAAATTGAAGAGAGATCAAAAGGCGAGCAAGAAGAAGCGCTTCGTACATTGGTGATTTTTGGTTCTGCAGGAAACTGGATGGTTGCATTACCAGACTCCCTATCAGGCAATATGTTAGAGGCTGTTGGTGGGTATAATATCGCGGAAGATTATGAAAAACTAGAGCGATTCCCGCAATATGCGCAGCTCGATATGGAGAAAATTATTGAAGCAGATCCAGAAGTGATTTTCTTTATTACAGCTGGACCACAGGAAGAAACGGTGAAAGCTTTTACAAGTGAAATGGAGCAAAACCCTGCTTGGAATAATATTCAAGCTGTAGCAAAAGACCAATTTATCAGTTTGCCGAATGATTTATTTGGAGCAAATCCGGGTTCACATATTATCGAGTCTTTAGATTATTTACATGAAACATTAGCGGGAATGTCTAAAAAATAAGTGAGGGTGATGAAGATTGGTGCAAAAATTAACCGCTGAAAATATCGTTTACAAGCAGTCACCGACTTTTTCATTAGAACGGATTTCTTTAGAATTTCCACCCGAGCAAGTGACGAGTATTATCGGTCCAAATGGCTCTGGAAAATCGACTTTTTTAAAAGTGCTAACGAATTTAATCAAACCAGATGAAGGCGTTGTCGTCATTAATGATCAATCGGTTGCGCGCATGAAAGCCAATGCGCTCGCGAAGAAAATGACGATGCTTTCGCAAGTACAAAATAATGATTTGGAGTTAACTGTGAAAGAACTGATTTCACATGGGCGTTTGCCGCATCGAAAATGGTATGAAAAATTAACATCAGAAGATATGGCAACGGTAGAATGGGCGATTTCAATTACGAACTTGGAACATTTAAAACATAAGCCGATTCAAGAATTATCGGGAGGAGAACGACAACGTGCTTGGATTGCGATGGCAGTTGTCCAGTCTCCATCGATTTTATTATTAGATGAGCCGACGACATATTTAGACATTTCCCATCAACTGGAAGTCATGGAACTCGTTCGGTATTTGAATGAAAAATTAAATATGACAATTGTGATGGTCTTACACGATATTAATCAAGCGGCAAAATATAGTGATCATTTAATCGTGATGAAAGACGGTGAAATGGTGAAAAGTGGGCATCCACTCGAAGTGATGAATGAAACATTGTTTCGAGAAGTCTTTTCGATTCATGCAAAAATTGTAAAAGAAGACGGTGTCCCAACTTTTACCGCAACTGGGTTAGTGGAAAGTAAAGTGAAAGAAATTCCAAGAAAATAATAATCATTGAGGTGGACGACATGGAAAAAAAGAAAATTGGATTACTTGTGATGGCATATGGCACGCCGTATAAAGAAGAGGATATTGAGCCGTATTATACGCATATTCGTCACGGAAGAAAACCGTCTGAAGAAGCATTACAAGATTTAACAGAACGTTATCAAGCAATTGGTGGGATTTCACCGTTAGCGAGAATTACAGAGGAACAGGCGAATGCCATTACGGAAAAACTCAATGACATGCAAGATGAGTATACGTTTGAATTATTTATCGGATTAAGACATATTCATCCATTTATTGAAGACGCGGTGGCGGATATGGCGAAAAAAGGGATTGAAGAAGCGGTGACGTTAGTATTGGCACCACATTATTCAACGTTTAGCGTTAAAACATATAATCAGCGTGCGGAAGAAAGTGCAAAACCATACGGAATTAAGTTACATTTTGTTGAAGAATGGTATGATGCACCTGGATTTATCAAATTTTGGGCAAATAATATTAAAGAAACGTATGCGAAGATGTCTGAAACTGAACGTGAAAAAGCGGTGTTAATCGTATCGGCGCATAGTTTACCAGAGAAAATTTTACAAAATAATGACCCGTATCCTGAACAATTGGCTGAAACGGCAGCCTTAATTGCAAAAGAGGCTGGGATTACAGAATATGCGGTCGGTTGGCAAAGCGAAGGGAATACGCCAGATCCTTGGTTAGGTCCAGATGTTCAAGATTTAACACGTGCATTACATGAAGAAAAAGGCTATGAAACTTTTGTTTATACGCCAGTTGGCTTCGTTTCAGATCATTTGGAAGTTTTATTTGATAATGATGTGGAATGTAAAGAAGTTTGCGATGAGGTTGGCGCAGCTTATTATCGTCCGAAAATGCCGAATACGGATCCGTTGTTTATTGAGACGTTGGCGAAAGTTGTTTTGGGGAAGTTGTAGGATTGGTCTTTCCTTCATTGATGAATCAAGGTACTGAAAAGTCGTCGGGAATCGAAGTCTAGAATTCAAGGCACTGAAAACTTTCATCGAAGCGCTGAAAATTCACGTCGAGGCACTGAAAAGTTCTACAAAAAATCATATTACTCGCTTCAATACTTGCGGGTGTCCTGGCCATAAGCTAGATAGCAAACGACTATCTGGCTTATGGCTATGGTTACCGCTTGAAAGGCGCTTTTACTTTAAAAACTTCAAATCATAAAGTATCGATTATCTCCATGATCCAGGTCAGAATCTTGCATCAAAAAAGCGTTTTTTTTTATTTGAAAGAGCATTTCCTAATTATAATTAGTATCTCAAAAAACACTCATTTGAAGAAAATCACAAAGAATAGTAAAATAGTAGGTGATTATAAGTAAAGTGAGGAATTTTAATTGGCTGAAAGAAAGTATGAACAAATGCTTAATATTCGAACGACGGGGTTAAGAGAATGGCGAAATCAGACCCATTACCATCGTTATGAGGCAACGCCGTATCGGGCATTGGAAAGACTTTTTGAGGTTTATAAATTAAATAGGGATGATGAAGTTGTAGATTTTGGATGTGGAAGAGGGCGTGTTTCTTTTTATATTCATAATCGATTTAAAATCCCGGTGACTGGCGTTGAAGTCAATGACTTAACGCTTGAAGAAGCGCTTGATAATAAAAGAAGTTATCGTTATAAAGCGAGTCATATAGAAGCACCAATCCGATTTGACTTTGCGTATGCCGAACAATATGAAGTAGAAGATGATGATACTGTATTTTACTTTTTTAATCCATTTTCGGTTGAAATATTTAAAAAGGTTGTAGGAAATATATTGAAATCAGTGGAGAGAACAAAAAGACCGATTGATTTAATTCTTTATTATCCTACGGCAAATTATAAAAGGTTTATTGCTAAAAACACTGCTTTTAAGCTGGTGAATAAAGTAAAAGTCCCCGCAGCACAAGATCGAAAAGAAAAGTTTTTAGTCTATCGATTGGCGGTCTAAAAAATCAGGTACGAGAAAACAATTTGTTTTCTTGTGCCTGATTTTATTTTTACAAATTTGTCACTAAATCTACGTTTTTAAATTCGCCATTTGTGAATCAGTCATGTACAATTTTATAGGCGTTAAAATCATGCCAAATGTAAAGGAATCGCATTGGTTTATTGAAAATAGGCAATATTGATATAAATTGTTGATCGCAAATCGTTGCGATCAATTTTTAACTAGAGAGGGGCTACGATATGAAAAATAAAAATACAGTACTTGCGATACTGTTGATGAATTTATTTATTGCATTTTTAGGGATTGGACTGGTCATCCCTGTTTTACCAACGATTATGAATGAACTTGGGATTACAGGTTCCGTTGTTGGATATATGGTTGCGGCGTTTGCTGTGACACAATTGATTATTTCGCCGATTGCGGGACGGTGGGTAGACCGTTATGGACGAAAGAATATGATCATTATTGGACTTTGTATTTTTGGTTTTTCTGAGTTTTTATTTGGATATGGAAAAACGGTTGAAGTTTTATTTGTGTCGAGAATGCTTGGGGGTGTCAGTGCGGCGTTTATTATGCCGGCAGTTACAGCGTTTATTGCGGATATTACGACAACTGCGACACGTGCAAAAGCACTTGGGTATATGTCTGCGGCAATTAATACTGGATTCATTATCGGGCCAGGGCTTGGTGGATTTTTAGCAGAAATTGGGACGCGTGTGCCATTTTATACGGCGGGTGTGCTCGGGATTGTGGCGGCAATTTTATCATTTTTACTGTTAAAAGAGCCAGAACGTCAAAAGAGCGACGCGGAGGAAATGACGGGCACTCAAGGTTTAAAACGTGTTTTCTTACCGATGTATTTTATTGCGTTTTTACTGATTTTCGTGTCGACATTCGGGCTTTCGGCGTTTGAATCGTTATTTAGTTTATTCGTCGACCATAAATTTGCGTTTACGCCGAAAGACATTGCGATTGTCATTACGGGCGGTGCGATTGTTGGGGCAGTTGCGCAAGTTGGTTTATTTGACCGATTGGCAAAGTATTTTGGGGAAATTAAACTGATTCGCTATTGTTTGGCAGTATCTGCTGTCCTTGTTTTGGTCATGACAATGGTGAAATCTTATCCGATGATTTTACTGACAACATTTTTTGTCTTCGTTGGATTTGACTTAATGCGCCCAGCGATTACTTCGTATTTATCGAAAGTGGCTGGCAATGAGCAAGGATTTGTTGGGGGCATGAACTCAATGTTTACAAGTATCGGAAATGTTTTTGGTCCAATTATTGGCGGAATTCTTTTCGATATTAACTTGAACTTCCCGTATTATTTCGCAACAATCGTTTTAGTCATTGGCGTTGTGATTACGCTTTTTTGGAAGAAACCGAAGGAAATGATGCATTAATATTAATAACGGGAAAGCCATTCAGAAGGTGATGATTTCCTTTTGAATGGTTTTTTGATATTTAAAAATGTCCACTCACAAAACCACCTGTGGATAAATATTTTTTAATCCATAAAAAATCCACTGTTTGTCCGGTGGGACGTGTCCGGTCGCTTGGGTGGATTTTGCCTTAGTGTCTCTAGGGTTTCAAGCCGCAAAATGGAAGGTGAACCTTTCTTTTTTATTAAGCTAAAATCATTGTCTTTATCATACGTATTCGGGACCCATTTTGGGGAGAATTTCTTTTTTAAAATTCTTTTTCCAAAGTGTATCCCTTTTTCATTTTCAGCTCTATGTAAAGAGTAACTGAAGATGAAAGGGCTGATCGATATGTATTATTTGGAAAACTACCAAACATTTACGCATAAAAGTGAATTGAATGAGGCGATTGCTTTACATCTTGAAGCATATGGTCAAATGTTAAATCAAACGGAGCGAATGATTTTAACATTTTTGAGTCGTTATGCGGTGAAATATCCGGGAGTTGCCCATTTGAAAAATACGACAATCGCCCAGGCTATGAAGAAATCAGAACGAACAGTGCGTCGTGCGTTGGCAAAATTAGAAAGTCTTCAAATCATTGAAAGACGTATATTTCACCGTGAAAAAACAGGTGGATTTGGCGCAAATCTTTATATTTTTCTTCCGTATCAAGCAGTGAACAAATCTGTCGAAGAAACGGTTTCAAAGCAGATTCCAACAAATCCAATAGAGACGAGTGGATTTGAGGAAGAACCGGTCACTTTTTACACGAGATTTAGTGCCTTGATTTCTGGATATATTGGTCATGGCAATGAAAAATTAATTCGTGAATTGTATGGCGTTCATAAAGCGAAATCGATTCCCCTCATGAAATTTAGTATTTACGAAGATCATGGGGAAGTTTTTGAAACGTTTGCGATTCAGGCAATTAACATTTTATTTCAAACGACTAAAAAACGTCAGATTAGAAATTTGGTCGGTTATTATGACGGAATTTTAGGCAATGTGATTTATGATAATTTACTAGCTGATGCGTTTTTTTATGAGGAAACGGAGTGATGACTATGCTATGATTTAAGAGTGTTTAAGTTTTCGGAATAATTAATTTGTAACTACTAATAAAAGGAGAAATGAATATGCAATCCACAATCGAACAATTAAAAACAGTGCCAACAACAGCTATTTCGGATGTATTAAAAGGGATGAGAAATTTGGATCCGGCAATTAAGCCGTTGAAAGAAACGTATCATATTGTGGGGGAAGCATTTACGGTAAAATTACCAGTTGGAGATAATTTGTATTTATTGAAAGCCTTAAAAGAGGCTAAGCCAGGTGATGTTTTAATAGTAGATGTGAAAGGAGATACGTACCGGGCGATAGCTGGGGATTTTGTAGTGGGTATGATGCAGACACTTGAACTTGGTGGACTTGTTGTTGACGGGGCGATTCGTGATGTGATCGATATTAAAAAGTTGGATTTTCCTGTATTTGTAAGAGGAACGACGGTATCAGCTGGCAGTAAAAATGGACCAGGAGAAACGAATGGTTCCATTTCTTGTGGTGGCGTTTCCGTACAGCCAGGCGATATTGTTGTTGGAGATGCGAATGGTGTTGTTGTCATTCCGAGGGATCAAGCGGCAACTGTTTTAGAAAAAGCACGAGAAAAAGAAGCAGCAGATGAAAAACGTGAGGAAAATTACGGTCAAAGTAAAGAAATGATTCATCAATATATTGATGAAATGTTAAACAAGTAGTGATGATATCCATACAAAAAAGCGTTTAGAAAGCAATGTTAGGCTTTCTAAACGCTTTTTTTGTATGCGGATGGACTGCGCATCTGCGTATGATTGAATCATGGATGTTGTGCATTCAATCATGCGCGGATACATTTTGATCAGCGTTGATTGGCCAATCCATCCCAGAAAAAGTCAATCGTTTGAGAAACTAGGTTGTCTAGTGATTCGAATGATTTTTCATTGTTTTTGCCAATGATGAGCATGGACATGAACATGAGTGAAGCCAAGTATGCGTTGGATGGTGGAATTTCTCCTGAATCGATGGATTTTTGGATTCCTTGTTCTAACGCTTTATACATTTGATCTTCAGCGTCTTTTAATAATTTCTCGTGTTCTACTGAAAGAGAATGTCTTGCTTCTTTCATAAATAAGTTTACATCCATATCAGCAGTTGCCCGTAAATGCGCTTTCGCCAATGAAAATAACTGCTCTTTCAATGGTTTATCCATCGCAAAAGTTTTCTGAATGCCTCCTGTAATTCTTTCCATTAACTTAACAACGGCATCTGTGAAGAGGTCGTCTTTCGTTTTGTAATGGTAATAAACAGTTGCTTTTGTAACATCCGCTCGTTTCGCGACATCATCCATTGAGATTAAAGGATAGCCTTTTTCTAAAAAAAGAAACGTTGCGATTTGTAAAATTGTATCTTTTGTTGATAATTCATTATTGTCTTTTCGTGGACGTCCTAATTGTCGACCTAAATTTTGGTTCATACTCTCACTCCAAGTAAATATATATTACTCTTTATTGTATCAATAAACCTGCTATACCGCAAAAATACAATGCTTTTCAAATTAAAACATTCACCTGTTAATCGAATAAAAACAAATGTTCACAAATCAGTCAAAAAACTTATAAATGTAGATATAGCAATCTTTTCATAAGGATTTTCAACTTCAGAAAAAATTAATCATAAGATTTCTTAAAATTCTTCTTGATTAATTAACTAACTGGTATATATAATGTAATTGCTATACTGACTAGTATATATAATTGTGATTCAATGAATTGGAGGTGCGGAAAGTGAAAAGAAGAATGATGATGTTTATCGGAATTTTTATGTTTAGCTTATTTCATATGGTTTCAACGACTGATGTTGCGAGTGCCGCAACGTTTGAGAATGGAACATACAATATTCCTTTTGAATTGAAAGAAGCTGGAACGAATAATGCATCGATTGCAGATGGTTATTTTAGTAAACCAGCGAAGTTAGTCGTCAAAAATGGTGTGAATTATATTCAATTAACGACGACTGAAAGTGATTGGATTAAATCAATTAGTGGTCCGCTTGGAAGTGCAACGGTTATTAGCGAAAGTGGAAATACGCGCACGGTGCAGTTTGAAGTAGGCAATTTATCAAATGCGGTTAATTTAAAAATGCATGTTGTCGTTCCGAAAGAAATTGCGGGAATGGAATATGACAATCACCATTCAGTTCGCGCTGATTTCAATACGAGCGGCATTCCGACAGCTTCAGCAGGAAGTACTGAAACGAAAGAAGTAAGTGGAGAAAACGGTTCAGTTGAAAACCCAAAAACAGGAGACACTTCTTCAATTGGGTTATATATCGTTCTACTATTAGGGTCAATTGCAGTATTTGCATTAACGAGCAGGAAAATAGCTGTTTCAAAACTTAAATGAGAATCACGTCCAGTAAAAAATTAACTGCGTGTAGAGGGGATATCCAAGATGAAAAAACTAGCAACGATATTTTCTATAATGGTTCTTGCATTTAGTTTATTTGGCCAGCAATTTACTTATGCGGCTGCGAATAACTATGATAATTTAGCCTATGGTACATACGACATTACCGCAAAGGCATTAAATGCAGACTCAAATGAAGCATCAGGTGCAGCAGGATTTATTGAAGAAGATGCACAATTAAAAATCAGTGAAAGCGGCATTTATTTTACAGTAACTGTACCGCATAATGACATGGCTGAAATTACAGGCATGCAAATTGAAGGAGCGCAGCCGACTAAAAATGGTGAACAATGGACGTATAAAATCGCTTCAGTAAAGCAGACTTTACAAGCAAAAGTTCAATATGAAGTGCCAGCTTTAAATATGAAGCATGATGTACCATTTAAATTTGCGTTAGAAGGATTGGATAAAATCCCGGAGAAGCAAGAGCCTGAAGTGGAAAAACCAGAAGTGAAGCCAGAACCTGAAAAACCGGAAGTTGAAGAAGATAAAAAGCCAGAGGAAGAAGAGAAAGCTCCAACACTGAAAAAAGGTTATTACACAGTAGGTGCAGCTTATTTACATGCATCTAAAGATGAAGCATCTTCAATGGGACGTTATTTATCGAATCCAGTATTTGTCAATGTGAAAGACAATCAAGTTGAATTAACAATTACGGTAAACGACCATAAAACGGTAACGAAATTACAAGTTGACGGGAAAAATGCGAAGTCAACAAAAGTAGATGGCAACACAAGATATGAAACATTTACAATTGCAAACTTAGAAAAACCGGTAAGTGCTTATGTAGAATACGAAGCACCATACGGCGGATCTGTTCATAAAGGCAATGCACAATTCCGCGTTCAATTTGACACAAAAAGTGCAAAACAATCAAGTGCAAGTGCACAACCAGGTTATGGTATTGACGCAGAACAAGAAAAATTAGCAGATGGTTTATATGCAATTGACGCAGCTTTTATCAATGCAAAAAACGGTGAAAACTCTGCAATGGCACGTTACTTAGGGGAACAAGCATATGTTTCAGTAAAAGATGGCAAAGCAACAATCTATTTCTTAATCAATGATAACGGTACTGTTACGAAACTAACCGTCAATGATCAAGAAAGCATTGAGCAAATCAAAAATGGCAAACAGACATTAGCCGCGTTTACGGTGAATCCATTGACGATGGACTTGAAAGGATATGCTGAATATGAAGCACCTTTCAATGGATCAACGCATTATGGCAATGCAGGGTTTGATATTGCTTTAAATGAGTCAACAATTCAAGCAGTCAAACAACTGCCATTTGAAAACGAAAAATCTAAAGAAGATGACAAAGAAGAAGCAAAACCGAAACCAGAAACGCCAAAACCAGAAGTACAAGAACCAACTGTGAAAGGCTATACAATCGACTATATCATTAAACATGCAACGAAAGACGAAGCTTCAGCAGCAGATAAGTTCTTTGAAAAACCTGGTATTCTTCTGAAAAAAGACGGTAAAAATTATTTACAAATTAAAGTGAATAATTGGAGCATGATTGGTTCATTGAAAGTAAATGGACAGTCGGCAACAGTCATTCAAGAAGATAAAAAAGCAGACACGGCAACTGTTCAGTTCCAAGTATCTGAAGATTTAAGTAAAGTTGTCCAGTTAAGCATGAAAGTAACGGTTCCGGGACTTTATGAAACAACACATGAAGCACGTCTTGTGATGGATGCGAAATCTGTTGTAGAAGATCAAAGCGGAAACGATTATGTCGTGCAAGCACCATCAGTTGGCAATAATGATGAAACGCTTAAGAAACCGGAATTTGGAAGCAACGGAACAGAAACTGGTAAGCAAAATGTAGCGGGCGCACAGAAAAACCCACAAACAGGGGATAAGAGTAATCTTGTTTTATACAGTGTTTTACTTCTTGCATCGTTAACATTATTAGTCATTCAATATAGAAAACGTCAATTAAATTAACGGCGACCATCATTCAATCAGTGGGATATTATCCTGCTGATTGAATTTGGACGTTTATTGAACAATTTCACAAAAAAGGTGTGTAATGGATGAAAAAGAAGCAATGGTTATTATTTTTTGGCGTGATAACACTCCTATTGCTAATGGTCGGATGTGGTGGATCGAAGAACACGGACGATGAAGTAGAGCAAGAAGTAGCGGGAAATGAAGAAGCGGAAAAAGTAGATGATGCGAATGCAGATGAGCGGATTATCGCCGCAACCTTTGCGATTACAGAGTTTATGGATGTATTAGACATCGATCTTGTCGGCGTGCCGAGCAGTTATAAAGATTTACCAAAACGTTATGAAGGCGTCACTGAAATCGGAAATCCGATGTGGCCAGATATGGAAATTATGATGTCTTTAAAGCCGACCAACGTTTTAACTGTAACAACATTACAAAGCGATTTAGAAGAAGATTTTGATAAAATTAATACACCCGCGACATTTTTAGATTTAACAACTGTCTCAAGTATGCTTGGTGAAATTAAAAAAATCGGTGCACAGTATCATCGCACAGAAGAAGCGGAAAAGTTTGTCGCAGATTATGAAGCGAAAATGGCTGAAATTGAAGCGAAAGTTGACGCCAATGAACAACCAAAAGTGCTTATTTTAATGGGGATTCCAGGAAGTTATATTGTTGGTACAGAACATTCTTATATCGGTGATTTAGTAAAAAGAGCTGGTGGCGTCAATGCAGTAACGGATCGTGATGAAGAATTTATTTCCGCGAATACAGAGTATTTACAGCAATTAGCACCGGATATTATTTTACGCGCAGCACATGGTGCACCGCAAGAAGTGATTAAAATGTTCGATAAAGAATTTGCAGAAAATGATATTTGGAAACATTTTAAAGCGGTAAAAGAGGATCGCGTCTATGATTTAGAAGAAACCCGTTTTGGCACGACAGCAAATTTAGCCGCATTAGAAGCGTTAGAAGAATTAATCGAAATCATCCATGTTGAATCTTAAAAAACAGCTTATTGTAGTAAAGAGGTACAATTTATGTTGAAAAAAACCATTAGTTTTATTGCGATTTGTATTGCCTTACCTTTCATGATTTTATATGCAGCAACGACAGGAAGTATTGAAATGTCGATGTTGGAACTTGTAAAAGGATTATTTTTTGAATCAAATGATCAAGTGGCAGTCATTAAAGACTTGCGTTTTCCGCGGATTCTCGTGGCATTATTAGCAGGTGCTACACTCGCAGTTTCAGGTGTATTATTACAAGCGGTGATGAAAAATCCTTTGGCGGAACCTGGCATTATCGGCGTTTCAGCTGGTGCGGGATTTTTTACAATGGTGATGTTGTCGCTATTTCCAACCTTGTTTTTTTACTCACCATTCTTTGCGATTTTAGGCGGTACTTTGTCTTTTTTACTTGTTTATTTATTTTCATGGCGTTCTGGATTAAATCCGCTGCGCATGATTTTAATAGGTGTTGCGATGAATGCATTATTTACGGGATTAGGGCAAGTTTTATCATCGAGTGGCAATGCTTTATTGTCTTCGATTTCGATTCAAACATCCACTTTATCGATGAAAACTTGGGATGATGTAGAAACTTTAGCAATATATGGTGGAATTGGTCTTGTTCTCGCAATGTTATTTTACACATATTGTAATCATTTAGGGATGCAAGATAAGACACTCAGAAGTTTAGGTTTCAATGTGAACCGGGCACGTCTTGTCATTTCGCTTATTGCTGTCTTGTTGGCATCTGTAACGACAGCGATTGCGGGCATGTTTACATTTGTTGGTTTACTCATTCCGCATATTGGTCGTGCATTGGTTGGAACAGATCATAAATATTTAATTCCATTTTCTGCATTATTAGGTGCATTTTTAATTTTACTAGCAGATACAATTGGTAGAACCATTCTCGCACCGATTGAAATTCCAGCTTCTATTATCGTGGTGATTATCGGAGGCCCCTTCCTTATTTTTGTGTTAAGGAGAAGTGAACGCATTTATGGAAATTAACAATATACGATTTTCCTATCAAGACAAAGTTGAACGTTTAAAAGGCGTTTCAACGACTATTGAAAAAGGGAAAATCACGACAATACTTGGACCAAATGGAAGCGGGAAATCTACGCTTTTAAGTGTCTTATCCAAATTAAATCAGCCGACTCATGGGGAAATTATTTTTAATGGCAAATCACTTGTTCAATATAAAGCGAAAGAGCTTGCCAAAAACTTAAGTATTGTTCAACAAACAAGTGTCGCCCCGGAAGATATGACAGTCGAAAAGCTCGTTTATTACGGACGTTTGCCTTATCAACAAATGTTTAAAATGCCATCCGAACAAGATGAAGAAAAAGTAAACTGGGCATTGGCGAAAACAGGCTTAACGGACAAAAAAGATGCGTTATTGTCTTCTTTATCAGGCGGTCAACAGCAAAGAGCTTGGATTGCTTTAGCTTTAGCACAGGAAACACCTTATTTATTTTTAGATGAACCGACTGCAAACTTGGATATTTTTTATCAATATGAAATACTAGCGTTAGTGAAAGAATTATGCGAAACAGATGGGTTAACGATTGTTATGGTTTTACATGATATTAATCAATCGATGCAATATAGTGATCGTTTGATGGTTATGAAAGAAGGTAAACTCATTGCCCACGGACCATCTGAAGAAGTCATTACGAAGGAATTGCTTCAAGAGGTGTACGGCATTCAAGTAATGATGAAAGAAGATGCAGGAATTGGGAAATACATCGTTCCAGTAGGTCCAGTTCATGCAAAGTAGAAGGAGGGGATAGTAGATGAAAAAGAAGCGAAGTTTTTTATCTTATGCAATTACGATTATTTGTTTAACAGTTTTTATATATGCAGGTTCTGGATTGTTTGGAATCTTATTTGATTACTATAATAATGATAAAGTACTCGCCGATTTGCAAGACATCTATTATCAAAACCAAGACGCAGAAGAAACTGCGCATCCTTCTTCAGAAAAAAGAATTCGTACGGGGTTTGATGAATTAAAAGAGATGAATGAAGACGTTGTCGGTTGGATTACAATAGATGATACAAAAATCGATTATCCCATTATGCAGTCAGATAATAATACAGATTATTTGAATCGAAATTATCACGGAGAAAAATCAATTGCGGGCAGTATTTTTATGGATTATCGAAATGATATTACGATGCGTGAAAATAATTTGATTTTATATGGGCATCGCGTAAAAGATGGTTCGATGTTTCAACATTTAACAAAGTATTTGGATGAAGATTTCTTTAAATCCCATCGTAAATTTACGGTTGAAACTTTATATGACAGTTATGAGGCAGAAATTTTTGCCGTTTATAATACGATGATTGATTTTAATTATATTGAGACGGATTTTTCGAGCGCGGAAGAATTTGGCTCTTTAATAGAAGGAATTCAATCAAGGTCGATTTATGACACAGATGTAGAAATTGGCGCGACGGACCAAATTATTACATTATCGACTTGTGAATATACGTTAGATGCAGATGACAGCCGTTTAGTTGTTCATGCGAAATTAACGAAAATTGAGGGATAGGGGGATTGACCCCCCGCTTCGGTTAGGTTGTGCGACTTAAAAGAGCAACTTCCTCCGCCGTTAAATAACGCCATTCTCCTAGTGGCAATGAACCTAGCGTTAAGTTTTTCATGCGCACCCGTTGTAAAGTTGTGACCGTATAATGGGCACTCCGGCACATTCTTCTAATCTGTCGGTTCAGCCCTTGCGATAAAGTAATTTGAAAACGTCTGCTGTCTAATTGAACAACAGGACATGGATTTGTGGAGACATAAGATTTTTTACGGGGATTATAAATCTTCGGTCCACTCGACAAGTGTTCAATGAATTCAGGCGTAATCTCGCGGTCAACAGTGACGATATAATTTTTCTCCACTTCAAATTCTTCTTTTAATAACTGATTGGCAATTTCACCATTGTTCGTTAATAAAATCAGACCTTCCGATTGTCGATCCAGTCGACCGACAGAAAAAATTCTTTCAGGATAATTAATATAGTCAATAATATTCATTTCAATATGTTGTGCCGCCGTACAAATAACGCCAGGTGGTTTATTGAAAAGAATATAAATATCATTTTCTTTTGGAATGATTTGTTCTCCGTCAACTTCGACCACGTCGCCTTCTTTTACGTGGTAATGAAAAGGAATCGGTTCCCCATTTACTTTTACACGCTGCTCTTTAATGAATTGATCGGCTTTTCTCCTTGAGCATAATCCTGCTGAACTAATATATTGATTTAATCGCATTTTCGAGTCTCCTTCTATTTATATTGTAGCCCGAATTTTTGGATGGAACAACTTTGTAGAAGGAGTTTGAGTTCATGGATAATGCGCTCAAGTTCCGCACCGATTCATAAATTAAACGCATATACAAAAAGAAGGCTGTCCAAAAGATGGGACAGCCTCCTAACCTTTATCATTACATAAGCTTACGAGAAGGTTGTGAAATTGCGATATATAAAATAGATGTCAACAAAATTGTCGGATAAACAGCTCCTGTTGTCGCCATAAAGAAATCGACATTTTGAATGACCGCGTAAAAAATTACCCCGATAAACCAAACGGCTACTGCTTTTACATTGATGCCTTTATAATACCAATACTTTCCACCAATCGTATCGAATTGGGATACATCGTATCTTTTTTTCTTGACGAAGAAATAATCAGAGACAAGTATCCCAATTAGCGCACTGAGTACCATACCAATATATTCAAGAAATATCATAAATGTATCTAAAAAGCTATTCATATAAAGTGGAACTAACATTAGAATACCTGCAAGGATCGTAACGAGCCAGATTGAATGAAGTGGCTTCACTTTTCTCGTGATATTTGTGATAGAAACACCTGCCGCCATTAAGTTCACAACATTTGTAGTTACACAAGCTACTACAATCAGAACGAGCGCAATGGGTCCTAGTCCCAAATTAGTGACGAGTGAACTCGGGTCAGAGTTATCAGGATTGTAAACACCTGTTGTCAGTGCGGCGCCAATTGTTGAAATAATACCAACAAAAGCAAACCATGCGAGCGCTACGAAAGCTCCGATTAGAGGCGCAACTGTCGCTGTTTTGACAGTTGGGGTATAGCGGGTGAATTCTGCTACGCCCAGTACCCAAGCTAAACTGAATGCGGCCATCACGTCGATTGCGACACCCATTGGCATTTTCAAATCAGCAGGTGGTTGCCAAGCAAATATTTCTACAAGAGAATGTTGTTGTAAAACAACCGTTGTAATCCAAACACCTAAAATAAGTACCAGGACCATACCGAGCCTTTCGACGATTTTAATTGAGTTTCTGCCAAGGGAGACAGCGGCTAAATTTAACAATGTCATAATGATAATCCCAAGAATCATCGGTCCAGAACTTCCAGGCTCCCCGTAAGCGGGCCAGCCGAGTAAATCGCTGAAGATGAAACTCATGGAAATGACGGCGATAAATGTATTGACGACAGCCCAGCCTAAAAAGACAATCGTATTTAAAAGTGTCGGCAAAGCACTTCCTTTAATTCCGAAAGCAGGTCTTGTAAGCGCCATTGTCGATGTCCCGACTTTATAACCCATATATCCAATCAGTGCCAAAATTAGGTAGGCGATTGGATTGGCGAGTAAGGTCACGCCGATTGCTCCTGCAAATGCAGCTCCTGCGACCGTTCCACCCACATACCAAGAAGCATTATTTGAGTTTGCGCCAATCCAAATGGCAATCATATCAAAGAAACCGATATTTCTTTGGGCCATTGGGACTTCCTCTGTTGCATAGTATTCTATTGTTTCTACTTTATCTTTCCCCGTTCCTGTATTACCCGAAGTCTCTTGGATCTTCAGGCACGAACTGGGGCCATCTTCGCTTGCTTTAGTCATTTAATAACATATCCTTTCTTGAATCTTAATTTTATTTTTATGTGACGAAAGTTTTGAAAATATCTCTCGCATATTATCCGGTGAAAATTGAAGTTCATCTGGTTCTTCTGAAGACCAAACGGCATAATCTTCTCCGTTTAACTTCTTGTATAACTCATCTGTTTGATACACTTCTAAATCATAAACCCAATTCGCCATCATTAAAATGGCTGCCATATGCGCACCTTCTGTTGTAGTACCGCACATATCTTCTACTAAACTTACCTGATAATCTCTGTAATAAGCATCCATCACTGTTGAAAGCACACAAACATCCGTCAAAACACCACCGACAATTAAGTGCTCGATGCCTAAACTTTTCAACATCAGGTCTAAATTAGATTCGTGAAATCCACTATAGCGATATTTGTCCACGATGATATCGCCAGCTTCAGGTTTGACGAGATCTGCTACTTCAATCGCAGTTGTTTCACTATGATAATAAAGCGGTTCACCTTCTTCACCGACTGGTTCGCGATTAGCAAGACCAATCCCATCTGCACGGTTAATATGTCGCGTATATAGAACAGGAATATTGAGTTCCCGACATTTTTCAAGAATTGTTTTTGCGTTTTGAAAAATATTGTCCATGCCAACAACGGCAGAAGTACCGCCTTCATTTTGCATATCGACTAATAAAAAAGCTGTTTTTTGTGTCATTGAATAATAATCTCCTTTCTATTTTTTCATTTTGTTTTACATAGCTAAGTATCGTAGCACGTTTAAGAGAAAAGTTAAAGTTAGAGATTGTTTTGTGAATTATATACAAATGTAAAACTGTTAATATTCGAATGCGTTGAGGGAAATTGCGACAAGTGCATATTCCGCCATAAGACGTTATGATAGAAGGAGTGTTATTGAACGATGAGAGTAGGAGTGTTCTAGATGAAATGTTTTATGGTGATGCAAGGGCACACTTATCAAGAAGAGCAAGAAAAAGGATTTATTTGGGCAGCAAAACAAGACAGTAGCGGGATGCCGTCGCATTCATGGGAACGTATGATGGAAGTGGAGAAAGGTGATCTTATTTTTCATTATGTGAAAGGGGATATTGTTGCGGTAAGTGTGGCGACGACTGGATGTGAAGTTGCGTATCGACCGTCGAATCCACAAAATCATGCCCTTTGGAATGATCCTGGTTATTTTGTTGCGTTGGATGTTCATGAGCTAGATGTTCCCATCAATATTCAAACAAAACTGGAGGAGATTTCGCCACTTCTCCCCAATAAATATTCTCCATTTCAAGCAAATGGTCATGGCAATCAAGGTTATCTTTATCCATGTCATGAAGAATTGTCGATTAAATTATTAGAAATTATTGCAGATTCAAATATTACTAAAATAGAAGATGAACAATTAGCATTAGCGATTGGCACAGTCGTTGAAACTGAAAGAAACACATTAATTCCGTTACTAGCTGAGGCAGAATCTGAATTAAAAACTAAAATTCGACTAGAAGAACGAACATTCCATGCGCGGATGATGCCACTTTGGGCGCATCAATGTACAATTTGTGGAATTGATTTACCAATTGTTTTGCAGGCAACTCGCGCGAAACCACGGAAAGATTGTACAAAGGAAGAAAGAATTGATCCATATAATGGCATACTACTTTGCGCAAATCATGCGATATTGTATAAAAAAGGTTATATTGCTTTTGATGGGCAAGGAAAAATTCATATAGCTGAGGAAATGTCGGAAGAAAATCATAAGAAATTCGGAATCCATCGTCAAATTAAAATCGCACGAATGGAACAAAATAAACCTTACATTAAGTGGCATAAACGTTATTTGTTTATTGACAAATAGAGTGTGAAGTGATTTTTCTTTAACTGATTAATTAGCGTTCGAAAAGTGGCTATATTTTGCTTTTTAGTGAAATGCCGGTCTAAGAACATCAGTAAAATCCCGATAGCAATGGTTTGAATTCACACAGGCATGTAAAATATAATAATTTTACAGATGAAAATATTAGGAGGACGAATTCATGAGAGCAGTAACGGTCAAACAACCTGGTGGAGCGGAGCAATTACAAGTTGTAGATTATGAAATTCCAACGCCGAAAGCTGGCGAATTATTAATTAAAGTAAAAGCGGCTGCGATTAACCGGACGGATATTTTAAATCGCCAAAGTCCTTTAGGGTATATGAACAATCCAATTTTAGGGATTGAAGTTTCGGGCATTGTTGAGGAAGCGGGCGCCGGAGCGAAAATAGCGATCGGAACGCCTGTCATGGGGTTAGTGAACGGTGGTGGCTACGCGGAATATGTTGTGATGTCTGAAGAAAATGCGATGGTTATTCCAGAAAACCTTTCTTTTGAAGAAGCAGCGGCAATTCCTGAAGTGTTTTTAACTGCTTATCAAACATTATTTTGGCATGGACGACTAGAAAAAGGTGAAAAGGTCCTTATTCATGCTGGTGGAAGTGGTGTTGGAACGGCAGCCATTCAACTGGCGAAAGAAATGGCGAGCGCGAAAGTCCTTACGACAGCTGGCTCTGATGAAAAACTAGCTTTTTGTCAGGAATTAGGTGCAGATATTTGCATCAATTATAAAAAGCAAAATTTTGAGGAAGAAGTTTTACAATCCACAGATCAACAAGGCGTTGAACTCATTTTAGATTTTGTTGGTGCATCGTATTGGGAACGTAATCTTAAAAGTGTAAAAGTAGATGGACGTTGGGTATTGATTGGCATTTTAGGTGGAAAAGTAGTAGAGAACGTTAATTTAATGGATTTACTGTTAAAAAGAGTTCAAATTACTGGAACTTTATTGACGCCAAGAAGTGATGCTTATAAAGCGAAGTTAACAGCCGAATTCGCATCCAAAGCTTTAACTTTATTTGAAAATGAAAAAATTCGTCCAGTTGTGGATCATGTTTATTCTTTAACAGATATCCAAAAAGCGCATGAACGTATGGAAAGCAACCAAAACATCGGGAAAATTATTATTAAAATTTAATGCCGATCTGTATAAAAAGTGATGGGTTCAGCATATGGGAAGAAAACATTCAATAGCATAACGATTTGGGGCACGATTCGCATAAGAATTAGTGCCTCAAATAGTTTAAAATATAATTATTAAATTAATGTCATAAGTGATCCACCAATTGCCCCAGTTAGCACAATAATCCAAGGTGGAAGTTTCCAGTAAGCAAGCATACTAAATAAAATTGCAGCGAGAGCAAAATCAATAGGCGCTATGATTGAACTTGTCCAAATAGGAAAATAAAAAGCCGAGATTAGAATCCCGATAACTGCTGCATTTACGCCCGTTATTGCGCCTTTAATTTTAGAGTTGTTCCGAAGAGCATCCCAAAATGGTAATGCACCCAGAATAAGAAGGAAAGCGGGTAAGAAAACTGCAAGTGTTGCGACTAAACCACCTTGCCAACCTTTCATAACGGCTCCTAAATAGGCTGCAAATGTAAATAAAGGACCGGGTACTGCTTGTGTAGCACCATAGCCTGCTAAGAATGACTCTTCGCTTATCCATCCAGTTGGTACCAGTTCCTGTTCTAATAAAGGCAAAACGACATGCCCTCCACCAAAAACTAAGGAACCTGAACGATAAAAACTATCGAACATCGCGACCCAATAGGATCCAGTGATTTCTCTGATAACTGGTAAAAGAAATAACAAGCCGAAAAATAACAATAGACAGATCACCGAAACTCTTTTAGTAATCGGGAATTTCGATTGAGCTACTTGAACTTCATCGTGTTGTTTAAATAAAAGGAACCCAAAGAATGCAGCGATTAAAATGACACCTACTTGAGTAAAAGCTGATTGCCAAAGAAGTGTTCCTATGAGTGCAAATATAGCGATGGCTTTTCTTTTTAAATCAGGCGTCAAGTTTTTAGCCATCTCAAGAATGGCATGTGCAACTATCGATACTGCAACAATTTTCAATCCATGTATCCATCCAGCGTTTCCGATATCAAATCCGGTAAGCAGTAAAGCAAAGAGAATAAGCGCAATAACAGATGGTAATGTAAAGCCAATAAAAGATGTAATTCCACCCAATATCCCTGCACGCATAACGCCTATACCGATGCCGACTTGGCTACTGGCTGGACCCGGTAAGAGCAACTAAATCGGCATAACTTTTTTCATCCATCCATTTTCTTCTACGTACATATACTTCATGAAAATACCCTAAATGGGCGGTTGGTCCACCAAAGGAAGTCAACCCAAGTCGCATTGAAACTAAAAATATTTCCAAGAGTGATTTAAATCTTTTATTCGGGTTACGTTGATTCATGATTATCTCCTATTACTCTTTAAAGAGTTCATAAGCTTTTTTCCGAGCATCATTAAAAATTAAATCCCCTTTTCAGTTATCGTGTAATACCTTCTAATTTTCCCATTTGCGTTTCTATCTTTTTTATTAAAAGTTTATCAGACGCCATTGGATGTAGGATAGAGCATACCCGCGTATTCTTTAAGTTCTTCTAATATCCATACACCAAAAATAGGACGCGCTTTCGCATGATGTAAAATGTGTATATGAATAAAACCGAGAAACAATTTACGCAATACTTTATCCGCCAAAACATCCTCTCCGACATCAATATCGACTTACGATATTGCGAGTATATAATACACGCTGATTATTTTCACTGAAAAACAAGTAATTTACACAACCTTTACAATTCTAATTTGATAAAGTTTTTTTTTATCATTTACACTACGAATCAAATATTGAGTAAGCCATTAATTGATTTATATTTAAGCATCTCTTCTCCGTCAACCAAACTCGTTATAGAACCAATTTCTTGTTCCAAAATAACGAATTATCACAATTCTTGTTGACCTTTCCCTTCGATAATAATATAATTATGAATGTCGGAAATTGTCGAGTTTATTAGAAAACTAAAATTGTCTAATTGAAAAAGTTTACAGATGATTTTAAAGGAGGGAGTGTCATCATGAATCCAATTGTAAAAGGAGCACCTGGAGATTATCGGCTTGCGGAAGGCATACTGAGTCAACTAGAAGATTTTATGAAGGCGTTACATGTACATACGATTTATATTGTGGCGGGAGAAAAAGCATGGCACGCAACTCGGTCATATTTTCCTGACAGTATTGTTAAAAATGCACATACGAATTTTACGTTGATAGATGGAGTTTGTACGTTAGAAAAAGTTGAAGAGATTTCGGAACAACTCTCATTATGTGCTGCGGACGCTGTTTTGGGAATTGGTGGTGGAACAGTTCTTGATATTACAAAAGCGGCTGCGGTTCAAGCCAATGTAAAGTCAATTTTAGTTCCTACAATTGCCGCCACTTGTGCAGCTTGGACGCCATTAAGTGTTTTTTATGATGAAAATGGTCGTTTCACTCACTTTACTGAATTTCCTCTAGCAAACACGCTCGTCTTAATAGAACCTTCGATTATTGCGAATGCGCCGTTAAAGTATTTGCGAGCAGGGATTGGTGATACGCTTGCGAAATATTACGAGGCGGATGCATTAATTGCTTCGTTTTATGAAAATAAAGCCCATCCAGTTTGGCTGCAAGTTTCTCAGTTTTCAGCAAAAATTTGTCAAGATGTTTTGTTAGAAAACGGAGCAGCTGCTATGGAGGCTGCCGCTAACGGAGAAGTGAATGCTCAGTTGGTTAGTGTTATTGAAACGATTATTATGACAGGAGGAATGGTCGGCGGATTTGGTGGGAAATTTGGCAGAACCGCAGGCGCACATTCTCTTCATAATGGATTGACAGAAGCCGAAGAAGTAAAAGAAATTCTTCACGGAGAGCTTGTTGCATATGGCGTGCTCGTTCAATTAGCTTTGGAACAGAAAGATGATGAGATTTTGAAGCTCATGAATCATTATCGCGCATGGGGCTTGCCGATTAGTTTAGAGAATTTAACAATAGATCCGAATGATGATGCGTTATTGCGCAAAGTTGTTCAAAAAGCAATTTTACCAATAGAATCTATCCATCTCATGAAACAAGAAATTACTGAAAAGACAGTAGTATCTGCAATGGAAAAGATTGAACTGCTTTATTCAACAAATTTTGAAAGAAGAGGAGAATTGATATGAAAAAATGGTTGTTAGCGAGTGTCTTTGTTTTAGTATTAGGCGTACTTGCGGCTTGCGGAGGTAGTGAAGGGAAGTCGGAAGGTGGTAGCGCATTAAGTGATGAAAAATTAGTTGTCGGTGTAACAGCTGGACCTCATGAAGAAATTCTTGAAAAAGTGAAAGAGTTAGCGGAAGAAGAAGGCTTAACAATTGAGATTAAAACATTTATGGACTATGTTATGCCAAATGTTGCGTTAGCAGAAAAAGAAATTGATATAAACAGTTTCCAAACAGAACCATTTTTTGATGCGATGAAGGAAGACAGAGGGTTAGATTTAGTAAAAGTAGCGGATACGGTGACGTTTCCAATGGGCGTTTATTCGGAAGATGTGACGGATGTCGCAGATCTTGAGCCGGGTGCTAAAATTGGTTTGCCAAGTGACCCAACAAATAGCGGACGTGCATTAATGTTATTTGAAGCAGCAGGACTCTTGAAAATGGAAGAGGGTGTTGGTCTGAATGGAACAATTCGTGACATTGCAGATAACCCAAATAATTATGAGTTTATCGAATTGGACTCTGCACAAATTGCACGTCAATTGAATGAACTTGACGCCGCAGCAATTAACACGAACTTTGCAATCGAAGCTGGGTTATCACCTGCGGAAGACGCGATTTTTAGTGAAGGTGCAGATTCTCCGTATGCCAATTTAATTGCAGTTAGAACGGAAAATAAAGATGATGCAGTCGTTCAAAAGTTCATTGATTTATATCGATCGGAAGAAGTTAAACAATTTATCGAGGAAAACTTTTCAAAATCGATTATCCCATCTTGGTAATCTTTGATAGGTATAGAGAAAGGGTGTTTGCATTGTCATGATGCAAATCCCCCTTTTTTCTATTTGAAAGGAATGAAGTAGATGATTAGATTAGAAAATGTATCTAAAGTTTTTAAAATTAAAAACAAAGAAGTGACAGCTGTTGATCAAGCAAATATTCATGTGAAAAAAGGCGAGATCCATGGTGTGATTGGTTATAGTGGCGCTGGGAAAAGTACGTTAATTCGCTGTGTGAATATGTTGGAAAAGCCATCTGCTGGAAAAGTGATCATCGATGGGGAAGACATTACAACGCATTCTGCAAATAAACTGCGAGAAGCGCGTCAAAAAGTAGGTATCATTTTCCAAGGGTTTAACTTGTTAAAAACGGCGACAGTTTACGATAATATCGCCATTCCACTGAAACTTATCGGGTTGAATAAAGAAGAAGTGAAAGCACGAACGGAAAAGTATTTGGATATTGTCGGGTTAGCTGACCGTCATTCAAACTATCCCTCTCAATTATCGGGTGGTCAAAAACAGCGTGTGGCCATTGCAAGAGCATTATCGCAAGAGCCAGAAGTTTTATTAAGTGACGAAGCGACAAGTGCATTAGATCCTGAAACAACAGAATCGATACTTGATTTATTATTGAAAATTAATCGTGAGTTTGGGATTACGATTTTACTCATTACACATGAGATGAATGTCATTCAAAAAATTTGTGATTATGTTTATGTCCTTGAAAATGGAAAAATTGTTGAGGATGGCAATGCGATTGATTTATTCACAAGTCCTCAACATCGAACGACAAAGAAATTTTTAAGCGCGATTGCGCAAAGGAATTTATCGCCTTCTTTAATTTCACAATTACATTTATCGGGTCCTGTCGTTCGTTTAACTTTCATTGGAGATGTTACGGGGAAGCCGTTACTTGCTGAAGTGAATCAAAAATTCCAAGTGAAATCGAATATTTTGGCAGCAAATATTATCGAATTAAAAAATGGTGTCATCGGAAATTTAGTCGTTCATTTAATTGGTGATAAGAATGAAATTAAGGAAGCATTATCATTTTTAAGTAAACAAAATGTCGGGGTAGAAGAATTGAGGGATGACAATTGAACGGAGATTTTTGGGGAAAATGGTGGCCGCAATATCAACAAGCAACAATTGAAACGTTTCAAATGGTTGGGATTTCTTTATTTTATTCGATCTTAATAGGAATTCCTTTAGGAGTATTACTTGTTCTTTCTCGTCCAGGTCAATCATGGGAAAATAAATGGGTCTATCAAACTTTAAATATCGTCGTGAATATTGTTCGGTCGATTCCGTTTATTATTCTACTGTTTTTTATTTTACCATTTACGAAATTGATCGTTGGGACATCAATCGGCGTAAAAGGTGTAATTGTTCCACTGGTTCTTTACACATCCCCGTACATAGCACGTTTAATGGAAACTGCATTATTGGAAGTGGAAAGTGGTGTCATCGAAGCTTATACAGCAATGGGGATTAAAACACGACATATTATTTGGCATGTCATGTTGAGAGAAGCACGTTCTTCAATCATTTTAGGACTGACAATTGCTACAGTTTCTTTAGTTGGTGCAACAGCAATGGCAGGGCTTGTCGGTGCAGGTGGACTTGGTGATTTAGCTTATCGTTATGGACATTTAAGGTATGAAGTGGATGTTATGTATATAACAATCTTTATTTTAATTATCATTATTCAAAGTGTCCAGTCGATTGGGAATCGAATGGCAGCAAGATTGAAGAAAGATTAAAAAAGGGGAATGGTGAGAGATGAGGATTCAAAATGATGATTTACTACTAAAAAATATTAACCCGGAAGAAGCGATGCCAGCTGCAATTTTAGAGTTGGAAAAGCTGGCGAAAGATAAAATGACACCAGGTGCATTTGGGTATGTCCAATCAGGTGCAGGCGGCGAAGAAACATTGGAGAAAAACGTTTCCGCATTTTCGAAGTACAGCATCATTCCACGATTTTTAAATGATGTTTCGTCGATTGATCTATCTGTCACTTTATTTGGTCGTCGCTATCCAACACCTTTATTCATTGCGCCGGTTGGCATGCAGAAAATTGCCCATGAAGAAGGGGATTTAGCGACTGCGAGAGCGGCTGCGAAATTTGGCATTCCATTTATTCAAAGTACAGTTTCCAGTTATTCGATTGAGGAAGTAAAAGAGGCGACAGGGGATAGTTCGAAATGGTTTCAGTTGTACTGGACAAGTCAGGATGATGAAATTGCCTACAGCATGGTGAAACGTGCGGAAGAAGCTGGTTATGAAGCCATCGTGTTAACGGTCGATACGGTGATGCTTGGATGGCGTGAAGAAGATGTGCGCAATCAATATTCTCCGTTAAAGCAAGGATTTGGAAAAGCGAATTATGATACAGATCCAGTCTTTTTAGCTTCTTTACCTTCAAATAATTTTGAAGATGTTATTCAGGCAGTGAGTGATAATGTCTATCATCCTGCACTTAATTGGGAAAAAGTTGCGGAATTAAAGAAGAGAACGACTTTACCACTGTTACTAAAAGGAATATTACACCCGGAAGACGCGAAATTAGCGATTGAACACGGCATCGATGGTCTGATTGTATCGAATCACGGGGGACGTCAATTAGATGGCGTTATTGCGAGTATCGATGCATTACCTGGAATTGTTGAAAGTGTCGATGGGAAAATTCCAGTCTTATTTGATAGTGGTATTCGTAGAGGATCGGATGCTATCAAAGCGATCGCACTCGGGGCGGATGCTGTATGTATCGGCAGACCTTTCGTGTACGGTTTAGCAGCAGGCGGGCAAAAAGGCGTTGAACATGTGCTAGGAAATTTATGTGATGAAATAAGAGTTTCCTTATCGCTCGCAGGTGCGGTTCGATTGAAAGATGTTAGGGGATTAATTGTGAAAGAGTAATTGAATGAATTAGGATAAGCCTTTAGGTGTCTGAGAAATAGATGCTTAAAGGCTTATTTATTTTTTGGGTGCTTTAACACCGTGAATTGTGTTATAATACAAAATAATTAAAAAACACAAAGTGGGGGATTTGTGATGAATAAACCTTTATTATTAACAGACTTTTTAGATCGTGCAGTTCATTTATACGGGGAGAAAAAAGCGATTATTGATCAAAATGAAAAGGTCTATACGTACAATGAAGTGAATGACAGGGTCAATCAATTATCGCATGGGTTACATCATTTAGGGGTTCAAAAACAAGATCGCGTTGCTTATCTTGCGCCGAATACGGTTGAGATGTATGAAGGTTTTTATGGGGTGTTTCAAGTTGGTGCGGTGATGGTGTCGCTCAATACGCGCTTGTCACCGAATGAATATTTATTTATTTTAAATCACAGTGAAAGTAAAGTATTATTTGTCGACCATGCACTTGTAGATCGAATTGAGCCGATTATCGATCAGCTGGAAACGGTGAAAACGATTATTGTTCATGGGGCAACTGAAACGAAAGGTCATTTCAATGCTTATGAAAGCTGGTTGGCGAACGAGTCTAAAGAAACTTTTGAACGTGTTCCATTAATTGAAGATGATATTGCGACGTTATTATATACGAGCGGAACAACGGGAAACCCAAAAGGGGTCATGTTAACGCATCGTAATAATTATTTGCATGCGCTTTCAACGATGCACCATCTCCGCGTATCCGACCAAGATACATTGATTCATATTTTGCCCATGTTTCATGTCAATGGATGGGGATCGCCTTTTTATTACACAGCGAATGGTGCCACACAAATTATGCAAAAAGACAATGATCCGGCTGGAATTTTACGAAAAGTCGAACAATATGGTGCGACAGTGATGCATATGGCACCTGTTGTATTAAGTGGACTAATCGATGAGTTTCCGAAGACAAAACCTGTAATTGAGCAAAACGTTCGGATTGTCATAGCGGGGTCAGCACCGCCACAAGCTTTCATTAAAAAAGTTGAAGAAGAGATTGGCTGGGAATTTATTCAAGTGTACGGCATGACTGAAACAGCGCCATTATCGCTAACTTCTTATATTTCATCAGAAGACGATGATTTAAGTGGGGATGAATATTATCAAATGAAAGCGAAAGCCGGCTATGAAATGATTGGGACAAGTGTCCGCGTTGTCGATGAAAATGGAAAAGACGTGAAAAATAACGGGGAAGAAGTCGGGGAAGTGGTTGTTTATGGTCCCGGAGTGATGAAAGGATATTGGAAAAACGAGGAAGAAACGAGCCGAACGATTATTGATGGTTGGCTCTATACAGGCGATGTCGGAACGATTGATGAACGAAATCGTGTCGCCATTGTGGATCGTAAAAAAGATATTATCATTAGTGGTGGAGAAAATATCGCTTCGATTGAAGTTGAAGGGATTTACCATGAACATCCAGCAGTTAAAGAAGTCGCGATTGTTGCCGTTCCGCATGAAAAATGGGGCGAATCCCCGCATGCATGTATCGTACTTCGAGAAGGCATGCATGCCACTGAAGAAGAGCTAATTGCATTTGCTAGGGAAAGAATTAGTCATTTCAAATGTCCAAAAGGTGTGACGTTTTTGGAAGAGTTACCGAAAAATGCGAGTGGTAAAATTTTAAAAGTACAGTTAAGAGAGCTGGTTTAGTAGTGAAGAAGTCTAGAAAGTTCAAAAGAAAACTTTTTAGACTTCTTTTTATCCATTGACATGAATATCCAAAGAAACCACTGTACGAATGATTATATTTGTAAATTAATATATTAAAAAGTAGGTTTGATAATTGAAGCGATAGGGTAGAAAGTTAATGAGCTTTACTAACTTCAATCTTTGTGAAAGGGGGAGGTTCAAGTTACTCACGAACAATTAAATAGGTCTTTTATAAAACAAGTGAATCAGAAGAATGTTTTATTATGTATTAAGCGAAATGACGGAATCTCCAGAGCAGAAATTGCAAAAGTATTGTCCCTTAGTAAGCCAACAACTTCAAAGCTTGTTCAAGAATTAATCGATGAAGGATGGGTTTACGAAGAGTGGCGGGAAGAAGTAAATTCTTTAGGTGGAAGAAGGCCCCTTTCGCTTTTTTTTAATGAAAAGTCAAAATACATTTTTGGAATTGATATTGGTGGCACAAATGTTGAAGTGGCATTGGTCAGTTTAACAGGAAAAGTAATCGAGAAAACAACCTTTTCAACTCAGCAGCATTTAGGCGTTCAATTGATTGAAAAATTGGTAGATAGTTTGTATAAGTTGATGAAAAAACAGAATTTATCAGACAGTAAAATATTGGGTATTGGCATCGGTGTGCCTGGTATTACAGATTTTGAGAAAGGGATTGTCATTGACGCACCGACTTTGGGCTGGTGTAATTATCCTTTACGGCAAGTATTGGAAGAGAAATTATCTTATCCAATTTACATCGATAATGATGTGAATGTTTCTGTAATTGGTGAAAAGTGGCAAGGTGCTGCGAAGAATAAACGAAATATTTTGAAGGTTATGCTTGGTACTGGAATTGGTTGTGGCATGATTTTAGAAAATGAACTTTACCGCGGTGCTTCCTATGCTGCGGGAGAAGTTGGTTATATGGTGACAGATCAATCGGCTTTAAATAAAGGATATACTTCAATGTTTGCGGGCTATGGTTTTTTGGATAATCATGTCGGTGGTCCTGCCATTGCGAGTCAAATGAACAAGCATCTTTCGAAAGAAAACGAAGTGACAGCGAGACAAGTATTTGAACTCGCGCGTGAACATCATCCACAAGCTGAAAAAATTGTGCAAGACATGATTGAACATTTATCTTTTGCATTAATGAATTTGATTGCGGTTGTGAATCCGCAGTGCATTGTCATTGGTGGAGGAATTGCGAAATCTTTACCCCCCTATTTACCAATGATTCAAGCGACAATTGAAAAGTATATACCGATTGCCTGTGAAATACTATTTAGCGAGCAAGAAGACATGTCAGTGTTAGGCGCAGCATATTTATTATTAACTGAACATGATTCGATATTCAATGTAAATGAGTAGAACATAGTTGGGCGATAACATATGGATAGATAGAAGTTTAATCTCAATACAATAAGAAAGGGTGTAGGAAATGAAAAAGACGTTTGCATTGATTTTTACTTTGCTGATTGGGTCTGTTTTATTGGCAGCTTGTTCTGGTGGCGATTCTAAAGGAGGAGAAAAGGATTCAGATAAAACAGAAATCACCTATTGGCAATACACATTCCCAACAAAAGTAGAAGAAATTGATAAAATTATTGCCGATTTCGAAGCTGAAAATCCAGATATTAAAGTGGTTGCACAAGATTTCCCTTATGATCAGTACCAAAATAAAATTTTTGCGGCAGTGGAAGCTGGAGATGGACCTGATATTTTAAATATTTATAATGGATGGATTTCTAAGTTTGTCGATATGGATTATATTCAACCAATTCGTGAAGAATTTATGAGTAAAGATGAGATTTCAGATTACTATGTAGATATGATTCAACCATATGAGTTAGATGGGGAATATTATACATTGCCAGTCGCAGTGCGTTCATTAGCCTTATTTTGGAATAAAGATATGTATAAAGAAGCTGGTTTAGATCCTGAAAGTCCACCGAAAACTTGGGATGAGTTAATCGAAAATGCAAAAGCAATGACTGAAATGACAGATGATGGGCGCTATAAAAAAGAAGGTTTTGGTTGGAATGCTGCGGGGCAAGGACTTCATGAATTCCAACAAGTTTTACTGCGGCAATATGGTGTAGAACCTTATAGTGAAGATGCTTCAAAAGTATTATGGAATGAAAAACAAGAAGGCTATGATGCGTTTAAATATTGGATGGATATGACAATGGTACACAAAATCGGAGATCCTGATGTTGGAAATACTTACCGAGAAGCTTTCCTTGCAGGACTTGCGGGCATGATTGTCGATGGATCATTTGCAGTTGGCGATATTCAAAATGCGAATTTCGATTGGGGTGTAACGACATTACCTGTACTTGAAGAAGGCGGCTTACAATCGAATTATGCTTCGTATTGGACAAATGCCATTGCAAAAGGTGTAGAAGGTAAAAAATTAGAAGCGAGTGAAAAATTCTTAGCGTATTTAATCCAAGAAGATGTGCAAAGAGATTGGTTGGAAAATATCGGTGAGTTACCAGCATCTAAAGCGTTAATTGAAGATGCAGAACTTGCGAATGACCCAACTTACGGACCATTTATCGAAGGATTAGAGTACGCACACGCGACTTTCTTTGTCAATGAAGATAAAGAACGTCAAATTATTATCGATGGTGTGGATAAAATTCGTTTGGAAAATGCCGATTATGATGAAACCTTCGATGATATCGTGAAAAAGATTCAAGAAGTGCGGGATGAATTTTTTGATAAGCAGTAGCTAAAGAAAAGGTCTATTTTTATAGTGAAATATAACGGGAATGTCCAGGAAGTTTCACATAGACTTTCTGGACAATACCGATTTTAGGAGGGGGAAAATGGCTACAAATAAAGAAACGATAGAAAAAAAGACTTTAAGTTTACAAACAAAAAAGGCATTGATTGCTTATTCGTTTTTAATCATTCCAGTTTTGTTTTACTTGGCAATCCGAATTATCCCTGCATTTCAAGCCTTTTTAATGTCTTTTACAACGAGTAGTTCTTCAGCATTTACCCTTGAAAACTATCAAAAATTGGTTCAAGACGAAGTGTTTTGGAAGTCTGTTAAAAATACGATGTTATATGTTGTTATTGTTGTGCCGCTCCAAATGCTATTTGGTTTACTATTAGCATTAGCAATCGAAAGAATGGGTGGAAAATTTAAATGGTTTTACCGTGTTGTCTTCTTTTTACCGTATATGACGTCAATTGTCGCCATTAGCTGGGTTTGGCGATTATTATATGATCCGAACTCAGGTGTTTTAAATGAAATTTTAGTGAAATTACATTTGCCAACACAAGAATGGTTGGGAAGCCCTTCCACTGCACTTATATCGATTAGTATTGTTATCATTTGGCAAATGATGGGTTTTTGTATGTTATTGTTCACAGCAGGCTTACAAGTTATTCCGAAACAATATTATGAAGCGGCAAATATTGACGGAGCGACGAAATGGCAATTATTTTGGAATATTACTTTCCCATTACTGAATCCAACGATTGTTTTTCTTGCGATTATTGGTGTCATTCAAACGCTGCAAACTTTCACACAAATTGCGAATTTGACAGGGGGAAGTTCTGGGGGCGGATTGGGCGGACCTTTGAACAGTACGATGAGTGTCGTTGTTTATATGTATAACGAAGGTTTCCGCGAATATAATTTACATTATGCTGCGGCAAGTACGGTTTTCCTGTTTATTTTAATTTTAATTGTGACGTTAATTCAATTCCGAACATTTAATAAAAGTTATAAATTGTGAGGAGGGAAATCATGAATACGAAAAAAAATAGCATTGGAAAAGTGATTGTCAATATTCTTCTCATTTTAGGAATTGGGGCTGTTTCGTTTCCTTTTGTTTGGATGATTTTATCGTCTGTTAAAAGTACGGCAGACTTTTATACATTTTCATTTTGGCCGCAATCACTCGACTTTTCGGGCTATCGTTATGTTTTTGAAAAGACCGATTTTACACGTTGGTATTTAAATAGTTTTATCGTTGCAATTGTTGTAACGGTAAGTAATATTATTTTTTGTTCTTTAATCGGTTATACATTGGCAAAATATCGCTTTACAGGTGCCAAACTGATCTTTTTAATTATCTTAAGTACGATGATGATTCCGACTGAAATGTTAATTATTCCATGGTATGTATTCAGTAGTGATTTTGGATGGGTCGATTCATATTGGGGATTGATTTTCCCGGGACTAATGGAAGCATTTGGGATCTTTTTAATGAGACAGTTTATGGCTTCGGTTCCTGAAGATATTTTGGATGCAGCGAGAATTGACGGAATGGGCGAATTTAAAATTTGGCTGAGAATTGCGATGCCACAAGTGAAACCAGCGATTTCCGCACTTGCAATCATTACATTTTTAGGAAATTGGAATGCTTATTTATGGCCAGTCATTGTTACAAATACTGCGCAGATGAGAACTTTGCCTGTTGGGATTGCGATGTACGGAACATCAGATGCAGGCGGGATTCAGTGGAATACGATTATGGCGATGAGTTCATTAACGGTTATTCCGATGATTATTGTTTTCTTAATTTTCCAAAGACAAATTGTTGAAGGCATTGCGCTTAGCGGAACGAAAGGCTAGAAAGGAGATTGAGATGGATCTGAAAAAGGATTTTATTAAAAAAGATGGCGCTTCATTTCCGGGAAATGTGTATGTAGAAACTTTGTTAAAGCCCGTTTTTAACGATCAAAGAGATTTTTTATTTGACGCGATGTTTGCATTGCATCGCGCGCATGTTGTGATGCTGAAGGAGCAAAATTTATTACCGAAAGAAGAAGCGCGTGAAATTTTGAAAGGGTTATCGCAATTAATTCAAATAGATCGAACGAATCTTGAATATAATCCGCAGTATGAAGATTTGTTTTTTATGATTGAATCTCAATTGAGTGATGCCATTGGTGGAGATTTAGCAGGAAAAGTGCATCTCGCAAGAAGTCGAAATGATATGGGAGAAGGAATGTATCGTTATGTGCTACGCGAAAAAATTCTTTCTCTACTGGGAGATGTGGAAACATTAAGTGAGGCGTTACTTGCGCAATCTACATTACATATCCAATCGATTATGCCGGCACATACGCATACACAACCTGCACAACCGACGACATTTGGTCATTATTTATTGGCAATTTATGATAATTTGAGACGAGACCGGAAACGCTTAATTGAAGCTTATCATACAGTGAATGTTTCTCCATTAGGGGCGGCTGCGATTACAACGACGGGTTTTAATATTAGTCGAGAAAGACTCGCGGAATTGCTTGGATTTGAAGAAGTCCTTGAGAATTCTTATGATGCCATTGGGACGGGCGATTATTTAATTGAAGCAGCACAATCTGTCATTAGTTTAATGATCAATACGGGGCGCTGGGTACAAGAATTTTTACGATTCACTTCACATGAAGTCGGGCTTGTTAAAGTGGCGGATGCTTATGTGCAAACATCGAGTATTATGCCACAAAAAAGAAACCCAGTCTCAATTGAGCATTCGCGTTCATTGGCAAGCAATGCAGTCGGAAAAGCACAAACGGTCATTCAAATGTTGCATAATACGCCTTACGGAGATATTAATGATTCGGAAGATGATTTACAACCCGTTTTATACGATAGTTTGCATACAGCAGGACGTGTGATGAAATTAATGAATGCCGTCATTCGAACGATGGATTTTAATGTCAAACGAGCAGAGAAGCAAGCCTCTGAAAATTTAATTGTCATTACGGAATTGGCGGATGTGTTAGCACGAGATCATCAGTTAAATTTCAGGAAATCACATACCATCGCCACGAAAATTGCGAAGAAGTCCGTTGAAGAAGGAAAAGAATTATTCGAATGGACGGTTGAAGAGATTAATTTGATGATGAAAGAGGTTCGTTTCACAGCCGAAGAATGGGCAGATATAGTAAACCCTAAAGTATTTGTTGAAAGGCGAGCTGTGCGCGGCGGACCAAGTCCAGTCGAAGTCCAGCGAATGATTAAAAACAGACAGCAATTAGCCATTCAAGAAGCAGATGAACTAGCGCAAATCCAAGAAAGTTTAAAAGAAGCTAGTCAATTATTAGCGCGTTGCATGGCGAGTGTGGAAGATTAATTGAAAGAGGCTGTCCAATAGATTGGCTATTGGACGCCTTTTTTTGTTGCGTTGTAAACTCGTGGTCGATTGCTGTGAACTCGCTCGTACATCCTCCATTCTCCATAAAAAAAGTCCTGAAAAGGGAAGCACTCATTTTTACTATCAATATTTTTCGTTAGGTCATATTTAAAATATAATCCGCTTCTCGGAAAAAGAATACTCAATTATACCTATAAACACCACCTAAAATACTAAAAATAAAAACTAATTGAACATGTTGAAGGTTAGAGGTGGTATAATAAAGGAAAGATTAAAAAACTTTGTATTGGGAAAATGAGGAAATTTTACTTTGAGAATGTTGAATGTGAGAAAAGTCCTGTGAAGGTTTAGCCATGCAATTTGCGATAAAGAAAGGAAGTATTGATATGAAAATATTAGAAGCATTAACACTTGCAGCACCTTATATGCATATGGCATTAAAAGAAGAGGCGATTGTTGCGGTTGTTGAAAAAGAAACACATATTATGCTGAACTATTTACCTGGAAAACGCGTCGACTCGGGCTATGTCGTAGGAGAATTGGTGAATACCAATGATGAAAATGTCATGCTGGCATTTAAAGGGCAATCAGCAGATGTCATAATTCCTCAAGATGTGTACGGGGTTGCCATTAATGCTTTTTCATTTCCAGTGAAGGAAAACGGAAAAGTTGTGGGGGCGCTCGCATTTGGTTTACCAATTGACGATGCGATGAAACTTGAACAATATATGGATTCGATGAAATCAATTATCGATAATTTGCAAGATCAAGTGCATACAGTCGCATCTCATTCTGAAGAATTAGCTGCAACAAGTGAAGAAATTAATGATCAAGCACAGCATGCATTAGAAGATGCTGAAAAAACAAATGAAGTGACAGATTTAATCCGTACAATTTCAAGACAAACGAATTTACTCGGTTTAAATGCATCAATTGAAGCGGCGCGAGCGGGACAGCATGGTGCAGGCTTTAATATTGTGGCGGAAGAAGTACGAAAACTTTCAATGGAAACGTCTAATGCGACAGGAAGCATTGAATCTTCATTGAAAAATATTCATAGTAATTTAGAAAATTTAAGACAAAACATGAGCCATGTTAATGCTGCGTCGAATGAGCAAGCAGAATTGGTTCAAAGCTTTAGTGAAATTATTGAAGAATTGAACGCATTAAGTGAAGAAATGAAAGAATTTATGCAGCGTGCATTGAAATAAGCTATGAATATTTTAAGCGAAACCTCTTCAGATTGTCGATTGGACTCTCTGGAGAGGTTTTTGAAAAAAACGAAGTTGAAACTTGAGAAATTAACGATAGAAAAACCCTTTATTTAAGCATTTTCGCGAAAAAGAATTAAGGAGAGATATAGATACTGATTTTAAAATTTACAGGAACTTTTAGAAAATGAGATAGACCTTATGTAGAAGGGACGGGATTTCATTGAAGAAAGTCGTAACGGCTCAAGGTAAAACGGTTGAAGAAGCGATACTAGAAGCATTGAAAGTCATGGATGCTCAGCGCGAAGAGGTCGAAGTTGAAGTGTTGGCGAATCCGAGTAGAAGGCTTCTCGGACTGAGAAAAGGTATGGCAGAAGTAAGAGTCACTCGAAAAATTATGCCAAAAGAACAACAGCAAGCATTAGATTTTGAACAATTAGTAGATGCGGTAATTGAAGATGGAAAACCAAAAGAACTTGCATCTGAAAAGCAATTAGTTCAAAAAGGTGTGCGTGTAAAAGATGGACAACTTGAATTTTCGTTTGGTGAAACAGATAATCCAGTTATTATTCCGCAAGATCATATTTCATTATTGATTAATGGAAAATTGGTGAATGAAAAAACAATGATTCAACCAGAAGATGAGGTGTTAATCTCGACTTCAGATGAATTGATTCCGCCACAGTTTACGATTCAGTTAATTGAAGAAAAAATGATTGCGTTATTGACTTTTATTCCCGGGAAAAAAGTATCGAGAACCATTGAAAATACGGAGTTTGTTTCCGAATTAATGCTTCAGGAAACAGAAGAGATTGACTATTATAATGATGTAAAGCCACAACAAATTGTGGAAGAATTGCAGAAAATGGGGGTGAAACAAGGGATCATTTTTCCGGCGATTCAAAAAGTTGTTCAAGTCAATAAAGACTATGAACTGATTGTGGCGAGAGGGGTTTCTCCGGAAGAAGGTACGGATGGAAATTTGGAAGTACATATTGAACTGGATGCTTTTAATCCAGATAGTTTGGAGAAAGTAGATTTTCGTGAGATGAACCGGATTTCAACGGTGAAAGAAGGGGAAGTCATAGCGACGCATATTCCTCCGATTGAAGGCATAGATGGACGAAATTTATTGGGACAAATTGTACCAACGAAAAAAGTGAAAGATATTGTGTTACGTTTAGGGAAAAACGTTTCATTTGTCGATGGGGAAGTGATTGCGAATATTGCAGGAAATCCAATTGTAGACTGGAAAAATCAATTTATCAAAATCGATGTCAATCCTGAACTTTATCATCCGGGAGAAGTTGGACTCGAAAGTGGTAATATTCGGTCGGAGGGCGATATTCGGATAGGTGGAAATGTTTTACCGTCGATGTTTGTTGGGACTTCAGGATCTGTTCAAATTGAAGGCGCGGTAACCAATGCAACGATTGAAGCGATGCGTTCCGCGATTGTGCATGGAAATGTCCTTTCTTCGACAATTACGGTTGGCAAAGAAGATTTAAAGATGCAAGAACTTGTGGATCAATTAGAAAAACTACTTGTCGTTTTACGTCAAATTCAAGCCGCGATTGGACAAATTTTACAAATTCGAGGGAGCACAGAAGACGAGTTAACCCCCGATGCATTAAAACGCCTGATTCATCTATTACTAGAGAAAAAACATTTGAATTTTAAACGGATGAATACAACTTTTATTCAATCGGTGAAAGCGGAAGGGACTGAATTACCGCAAGAATGGCATGATCTTGCGGAAGAATTACAGCGTATTTTTATCGCACCGTTAAATGAACAATCGCAGAGTGATATGAGTTTACAAGAAGTCATTACGCAAGTCGAAACATTAATCGAAACCCATCAAATCGATACATTGCCGAAAGGACAGTTAATCGTTCCTTATGCAGTGAATAGTCAACTGTATAGTAGTGGCGACATTCAAATAAGAAATAAAGGCGTTTTCCAAAGCACTTTAGTCGCGAAAAATAATATTATAATTGAAGGCGTTTGTCGCGGTGGGGAAGTGATTGCACAGCAACAAATTGTGCTGCGCGAAACGGGATCAGAAAATCCAGTAACGACGATTGTCAAAACGAGTGAAAACGGGCGTATTAAAATTGGCACCGCTTATGTCGGAACTGAAATTCAAGTCGGAAATCGAAAGCATGTTTTTATGAAAGATGAACATGAGATTCATGCAAGACTGGATGAAAATGGCGAATTACTGCTTCATTAATTGACGTTTACGTACTTCTATTAGCCGATTTCTTTTTGAAATGCTAAAAAATTAGCCGATATAATGAATAGAAGTGCGAGGTGAAAATGAATGCAATTTGACAAAGTGACGCAAATTTATAAAAAGACGGGTCTTTCAACGATGTCGATGAGAGAATATGTCATTTTATTATTAAAAGAATGTTTAGTAGCTGTTCAAAAGTATGAAAGTACATCGCCCGAAGAACAAAATGAAGTGATTCATCAAGCGCAGAAAGTATTATTTGAGTTAATGTCCATTACCGATCAAAAGCATGAAAAAGGAAGCCGCTTATTCGAGTTTTATGTCCATTTGAATCAATGTCTTGTGGATGTACGCATTCATCAGAATACGGAAAGATTACAATTAGTAGAGCGATATTTAACGGAAATGATTGCTTCGTGGGAGAATGCGAAGTCGGTTACGAGTGGTGTAGGATATGGGCGACATGATGTGCGCACATAATAGAATAGAAGAGGGATGAATCGAATGGTTGAAAATATGATTAAATCCCTTGAAAAGCAAAGAAAATTATATCGCCGTACGTTAATCATTGTGATTATTGCACAAATCCTTGGCGGCGCTGGACTCGCTGTGGGGATTACTGTTGGGGCGTTAATTGCGAAAGATATGCTTGGAACGGAAAGTTTAGCAGGCTTGCCGATTGCATTGTTTACACTAGGTTCTGCAGGTGCAGCAATGCTGGTGGGACGGATTTCTCAAAAATTTGGTCGGCGATTAGGATTGACGGTTGGGTTTGTGGTGGGTGGAGTTGGCGCGGTAGGTGTTGTGATTTCTACAATTACTGGAAGTTTGGTTTTATTATTTTTATCATTATTTATTTACGGTTCTGGAACTGCGACAAATTTACAAGCGCGCTATGCTGGAACGGATTTAGCAAATGTCAAACAACGTGCAACGGCAGTGAGTTTAGCGATGGTTGCGACAACTTTCGGTGCAGTGGCAGGGCCTAACTTGGTCGATGTTATGGGGAACTTTGCGTTGTCATTAGGTATACCAGCGCTAGCAGGTCCGTTTATATTAGCGGCGGTCGCTTATGTGCTTGCTGGATTAGTGCCGTTTATTTTCTTACGTCCTGATCCGTTATTGGTTTCTAAAGCGATTGCGGAAAATGACAGGAAGAATACGAAAAGTTCAGCTGGAAAACTTGAAGAAGTTATGAGTAGACGAGGGATTATGCTCGGTGCAACGGTGATGGTCGTTTCGCATATTGTGATGGTGGCAGTGATGACAATGACACCTGTTCATATGGGAAGTCATCAGTTTACATTACAACAAATCGGCATGGTGATTGGGATTCATATTGCGGCGATGTATTTGCCATCCCCATTAACTGGGCTATTAGCGGATAAATTTGGACGGTTGACGATGGTCATTGCTTCAGGGGTGACATTATTCATCGCAGGTTTGGTGGCTGCATTTGCGCCGGGGGATTCTTTACTGCTGATGATTTTGGCACTTGCTTTACTTGGATTAGGTTGGAATTTTGGGTTAATCAGCGGAACGGCGTTAATTGTCGATTCAACGAGTTTAGCAACAAGGGCAAAAACACAAGGTTCGATAGATGTGTTCGTTGCGTTAGCCGGTGCTAGTGGTGGTATTGTATCTGGTATCATTGTTGCGTTCTCTAGTTTTGGTACGTTGGCGGTTATTGGTGGACTTATTTCTTTATCATTAATTCCAGCGGTTGTTTGGGCAAGGAAAGAACTAAATAGCTGAAGATTTAATTAGAAATGTAAACTTATGTGTGGCGTGCATATGAGTTTACATTTTTTGGTGTGCCCTACATGGGTAAATACCTGGTGATGAAAGTCCGCTACAGGATTTTATGCAGTAAATATAGTGGTTAAATGAGAAAAATCATTCAGAAGGAAATTGTAGAAAGCACGCTGATTAAGTATTTGTGAAAATATGGATTCGATCAGGAAGTGGATGCACTGCTGAAGAAGTGCATTAATAAAAGAAAAAGCCTCCATATAGCATGGGGCTAAAGTTGTTATTGTGTATAAAAGATATGAAAAAGTACATAATAAAAGCCCAGTCCTCGGAAGGAACATGGGCCTGATCACTAACATTATTATAGTTTATGCTGTTATTGTTGTCAATATACTCTATTCTGAAAATAAAAATAATATCCAAGCGCCTTCTTGTTAGATTTTAAACTGGGCAACAGCTTTTGCGAGTGCTTCGCTTAAATCTGTTAATGTTTCAGCTGCATCCGTGACAGATTCAATTGCGCGAAGTTGTTCGTCAGTTGACGCGCTTACTTCTTCAGCAGCCGCCGCTGTTTCTTCAGCAGTTGCAGCCATTGTTTGAATCGTATCGGAAACATCATCTTTTAATGTTGCAACGAGTTGAATTTCCTCATAAACTGCATCGATTGAAGTTTGCATTTCGGCCATTAAAGTTGAGACTTCACCGAAAGTTGTCTCAGTATCGTCAACGACGACGCCTTGACGTTGGAAATTCTCACGTGTTTCATTCATTTGTTCTGTCACTAATCTTGATTCTTCTTGTAATTCTTGCACCGTTGTTTTCACTTCTTCTGTTGAACGTGCGGATTGTTCAGCAAGTTTACGAACTTCTTCTGCGACAACTGCAAAGCCTTGACCATGTTCCCCAGCACGCGCAGCTTCAATGCTTGCGTTTAATGCGAGTAAATTGGTTTGTGAAGAGATTTCGGTAATTGTCTCCATAACCGTTCCGATGGCACTCACTTTTTCGCCAAGTGTACGAATGGCAGTTGACATCGTTTGTAAGTTTGTTTCCCAATCTTTAAACGAAACTTTTAATGTGCGCATTTGTGCTTGACCATTTGTATTCATTTCATTTGTTTGCGTTGCGATATTGGACATTGCGCCCGCTTTTTGGGTGATTTCATTAATTTGTTGACCGAGTAAATAAGCGCGCTCAGTAACCGTTTCAGCATCTTCAGCAGATTTCGAAGCACCTTGCGCAATTTCATTAATGGCATGCGCGACTTCTTCACTGGAAGCATTCGTTTCTTCTGCAACAGCGCTTAAGCTTTCAGAATTCATTCGAACTTGATCGGAAGAATGATTGACGACCGTAATAATTTCATTTGTACGTTCAATCATCGTATTGAAACTATCGCTTAGTTCGCCAATTTCATCATTTGATTGGACATTCGATTGAACGGTTAAATCGCCTTCACTTACATCAGCCATCAGCTCTCTAAGTTTCCCGATTGGCTTAATTGTTCGGCTAATTAAGATGTAAAGGACGATAAAAATAATTATTAAAGTAACAACTGCAACGGTAATCATCGTATTTCGTAAATCATTTGCTAAAGATTTAATTTCATGATCATCGTAAACTGCAAAAATTTTCCAACCGAATTTTTCAATTGTAGAATAAACATTGACATAATCTTTACCTTCATAAGCATATTGCATTGCGCCTCGAATATTGCCGTCTTTGTACATTTCCGCAACGAAATCATTTTCCATCCAACTATCTCCTTGGACAACGGGATGCGCAAGTACAATTCCTTCTTTATCTAAAATTGTTAAGTAACCTCCGTAATCAAGGTCATTCGCTGTAACGGCATTTGATAAAGCGTAAAGGTGGATATCGAGTCCAAGTACCCCAACAATTTCACCATTTTTCATGACAGCTTTTGATAAAGTAATAATAAAATCATCATCGGCTTCTCCAATATATGGCGTTGACCAATGAGCAGTTTCTGGTTCGTTCACCGCATTTTGATACCATTCACGTACAGTTGGATCGTAGTCACTTCCGACTTCGGTAGCTGGTCGAACCGTAAAATGTTTATCCGGCGTTGCGAAAAAAATGGCTGAAGCATCTTCACGTAATTCTAAAAAATAATCTAATTCATTATAGATGACGCTTGCAGATTCGCTGTCTTCGAAATTAATAAGCGTAGGAGAAATTGCTAATTGTGATAAACCTTTTTCAAATTGTGTTAAGAAGTTTTCAATAGAAGTTCCCATTTCATTGATTAATGCTTCACTGGAAGTTAACACATTGTTTTCAGTTTTGTTTCGGACGTCTGTGCTGCTAATAAAAGTCATGATGGAAGTACCAATCAGAAATAAAATGATTGCACTTAGTAAGATTTTTGTTTTGATTGATTTAAACATAAGACACCTCGATTATTTATTTTTATCCCGCATTAACGGGCAGGCCGACTAAACCGCCACGTCCTGTGGCATCGTCGGCATTAGTACATCCTGTACGTCATAAGACTCCCACTTCAAGATTTAAGTAAAAGCGATAAAGATAAGTGGGAGATCAACTGCCCGTAAAAGCCCGATTGGTTCAACTAGCGATCAGTAGGGGATGAAGAACCCCCTACTGATTGAAGTTTCACTTTATGTAAATGGATGGAAGAAATGTAATTATCATTATTTTCGGCGTTTTAAGGGATTTTTTTAGTGGATTAATTTAGAAGATATGGAAAATTGGTGACATAGAACAATGTAGGAAACTGAAGTGGATATGAATCATTCAGGAAGCACCCCCCCGAAAAGTGAGGGGGTCAGGAAGTCATTCTATTCAACTTCCTGACCATCCCCCTTACAGAGCACCGAGTCCGATACCAATCATAAAGAAAATTGCGTAAATGATAATGATAAGTCCGATTGAAGCAAGGCTAGACCATAAAGCCCATTTGGCTGCAGTTGGTTTTTCATCTTTCCATACGAAAAATAGAATAATACCTAGAAGCGGAATACAACAGAAAGATAAAATATTAACGGCCCAGTTTGGTGCATCTGGTTTTGGGACAACTTGGTTTGTCATCATGATTTCCCCCTTTCACGTGAACTGTTTTGCAAGCCATATGCCATGTGTCATTGCAGAACTGGCGATGAAAGCAAAAATATATACAATGCCCACTCCTGCAAGAATTCCAGTAGTCAGTCTTTTGAAATTATTACTTTCATAGTTTGTCAGAAGTTGAATAAAACCATCTAAGACTGTCGGAATAAGTAGAAGAAGAGCGTATGTAACGAAAATAGGTCCTGTTATAATCGCTAAAATAATTCCCAAAAGATAGCCTGCGAGAATGCCTGTACATCTTGCGCAAATGGGAAATTGTTTACCACTCGAACAGTGGAACGAACGATCTGGCCGTCTATGGCATATAAAAAGCATTTGGAATAAATTTTCAGGTTTACGCAAATTCGGATCTCCTTCATGAATCTTTAAAGATAAAAAAACATTACAACTAGTATACCGTTTTTAAATTGGTTTTTGAAGTCGGAAAATGAGGAATTGTAAAAACTAAATCTAAAGGACTTAATGGACGATGAATTTGTAAAAAATAACTCCAATGGATTGATTATTCGTGTTACAAATCTGTATAATCGTGTTACGGGAGGGATGACATTTGGAAGATTCCATGTTGAAGCGATTCAGTGTATCAATGGAAGGAACTTTGCTTACAAAATTTGATGAACTTGTCGCGAAAAGAGGGTATACAAATCGTTCTGAAGCAGTGAGAGATCTCGTTCGGGAAGCGATTCTTGAAGAGATTTGGGAAGCAGATGAGCAGTTAATCGCTGGCACAGTCATGTTGTTTTATAATCACCACCAACGTAATTTGTTAGAAGAAATGACAACGATTCAACATGAATGGCATGATTTAATCATGGCGACGACGCATTTTCATTTGAATCATGACAATTGTTTAGAGTTAATTGTCGTGCAAGGAAAGGTGGATGAAGTGCGTGCATTAAGTGATCGATTAACTAGCTTAAAAGGTGTAGATTATGGGAAATTTACCATCGCACCTGTAGAAAAAATATAATGTTTGGAGTAGGAAATATGAAAAATTCATTACGTTTATTGTTATTTGCAATTTTAACCTTAACCATTATTTTAGCAGGTTGTACTTCTAAGTCGAAACCGAAATCAACAGAGGATGGAGAGAAAGAAGATACGAAGAAAGACGAACTTGTTCTTGCATTTAACGCAGAGCCAGATGCAGGCTTTGACCCAGTAACAGGTTGGGGACGTTACGGATCTCCAATTTTCCAAAGTACCATTTTAAAAAGAAATGATGATTTAGAAATTGTCAATGATTTGGCAACAGATTATGAAGTAAGTGAAGACGGAAAAACATGGGTCGTTCATTTACGCGATGATGTGAAATTTTCAGACGGCGAACCTTTAACCGCAAAGGATGTAGTGTTTACATTTGAAAAAGCGGCAGCGAGTGGTTCAGTTGTCGATTTGAATGCACTAGAATCGGTAGAAGCAATTGACGAGACGACTGTACAGTTTACATTGAAAGAACCACGGTCTACGTTTGTCAATAATTTAGTGGCAACAGGAATTGTGCCAGAACATGCTTATGATGAAAATTATGCAGAAAATCCAATTGGTTCAGGTCCATTTAAATTAGTGCAATGGGACAAAGGACAACAATTAATTGTTGAAGCGAATGAACATTTTTATGATCAGCAACCTAACTTCAAGAAATTAACATTCTTATTTTTAAACGAAGATGCAGCATTTGCCGCGGCACAAGCAGGAACGGTTGATTTTGCTTATATTCCAGCGGCATTTAGTCAAAAAGAAGTGCCAGGCATGGAATTAAAAGTATTGGAAACGGTGGATAACCGAGGCATTGTATTCCCTTATGTACCATCAGGACAGACGACAGAAGACGGTCTACCAATCGGTAATGATGTAACGTCTGATGTCGCAATTCGTAAAGCAATTGATATGGGGGTTGACCGTGAGGCATTAATCGATGGTGTCTTAGAAGGATACGGAACACCAGCTTATTCTTCAGTAGATGGACTTCCTTGGTGGAATCCAGATACAGTCATTGAAGACGGCGATTTAGAAGGCGCAGCAAAATTATTAGATGAAGCAGGCTGGGTCATGAATGAGCAAGACGGCGTTCGTGAAAAAGATGGTTTGAAAGCAGAATTCAGTTTGTATTATTTAGCAAATGATGAAATTCGTCAGTCACTGTCAATTACAGTGGCAGATATGTTAAAACCACTTGGCATCAAGGTGAATGTTGAAGGCGGAAGCTGGGATGTCATCGGGCAGAAAATGTATTCAGAAGCGGTATTAATGGGCTGGGGAAGTCATGACCCGCATGAATTATATAATATTTATGGTTCAGAAAATGCAGGCGTAGAGTTCTTTAACACAGGTTATTATAAAAACGAAAAAGTGGATGAATATTTCCAAAAAGCACTTTTAGCGAATAGTGAAGAAGAAGCGATTGAATATTGGAAGAAAGCACAGTGGGACGGCGAAACTGGGCTAAGCGGAAAAGGCGATGCGGCTTGGGCTTGGTTAGTGAATATTAATCATTTGTATTTAGTTAAAGAAGGTTTAGATATTGGTGATCAAAGAATTCATGTACATGGGCATGCTTGGCCATCGACAGATAATATTGCGGACTGGAAATAAGTGAAGGGGTGATTAAATGGCTTTAAAAATTGGGCGTTTTTTATTTTTTAAAGCGATCCGCATTGCAACTTTACTCGTTGCGATTTGTTTAATCTCTTTTTTACTTGTGAAAAATTCACCCATTGATCCCATTCAAGCGTATATTGGTGCGGATATGTTGAAAGTAAGCCCCGAGCAAAGAGCACAAATCGAAGCATATTGGGGACTAGATCAACCTGTTATGACGCAATTTTTCAGTTGGGGATCAGCAGTATTACAAGGAGACTTAGGGACGTCAATGATTTACAGACGTCCCGTTATTGATGTCATTGGTGAACGCTTTGTCAATTCCATTGTATTAATGGTTGCGGCGTGGATTTTATCGGGCATTATTGGCTTTACACTCGGCGTCATTGCGGCAATGAAAAGAAATACATGGATTGACCGAATGATTCAATGGTATTGCTATACATTGGCCTCGACACCGACATTTTGGGTTGGTTTATTAATGGTCATTGTTTTTGCCGTATGGCTCGGATGGTTCCCAGTCGGTTTAGGCGTTCCAGTTGGCGTATTGGCGGAAGATGTAACGATACTGGATCGTTTACAACATTTGTTTTTACCTGTGATTACATTAAGTATTGTAGGCGTAGCAGGTGTTGCACTTCATACGCGTCAAAAATTAATCGATGTACTTTCAAGTGATTATATTTTATTTGCGAAAGCGCGTGGTGAACGTGGATTTCTATTGTTTTGGCGACATGGTTTAAGAAATATTTTATTGCCTGCGATTACCTTACAATTCGCAGCGTTTAGTGAATTATTTGGCGGAGCTGTGCTTGCTGAACAAGTTTTCTCGTATCCCGGACTTGGGCAAGCAACTGTTGAAGCAGGATTACGCGGAGATGTCCCGTTATTATTAGGACTCGTGATTTTTAGTACGTTCTTCGTCTTTACTGGAAATTTACTTGCAGATTTAATTTATCAAGTTGTCGATCCGAGAACGAGAGAGGGGCGCGTCAAATGAAAATGAACCTTCTATCGAATCGTAGACAAAAAACATTATGGATGATGGTTATTGGAACGATTGTTTTACTGGCAATTATTTTTAGTAAAGTTTGGGTAGATACGGATAAAATTTTAACCAATTTAAATACGCGAAATGTTGCGCCGACGTGGGATTATTTATTTGGCACGGATTGGCTCGGTCGCGATATGTTTACGCGAACGATGATGGGCCTTTCTTTAAGTATCCGTGTGGGACTGATTGGTGCGATTGGAAGTACGGTAATTGCTTTAACGCTTGGTATGGTTGCGGCGACAATGGGAAAAACGGTTGACCGTGTGATTTCATGGTTGATTGATTTGTTTTTAAGTGTCCCCCATTTAGTGGCGCTAATTTTAATTTCATTTACAGTGGGTGGCGGTTTTAAAGGCGTTGTCATCGGACTGATTGCGACGCATTGGCCGAGCCTTGCGCGTGTGATTCGAGCAGAAGTGATGCAAGTGCGTTCTGCTGAATATGTGCAAATGTCACGCCGCTTAGGAAAATCGAATGGATGGATTGCCGTTCATCATATTTTCCCGCATCTTGTGCCACAAGTGATTATCGGGTTTATGTTATTGTTCCCGCATGCGATTTTACATGAAGCGGCGATTACTTTTTTAGGGTTAGGCTTATCGCCACATGAACCAGCAATTGGTATTATTTTATCGGAATCAATGAAGTATTTATCGTCTGGCTTATGGTGGCTCGCATTTTTCCCAGGGCTTGCGTTACTCATTGTCGTTCGTTTATTTGATAAAATTGGTGAGAGTTTAAAAGTATTAATTGACCCAACGAAAGCGCATTTGTAGGAGGAGGAAATAGATGGCCATTTTAGAAGTGAAAAATTTATCGATTTCTTTCGAGCAATATCGCAGTGGTTTAAAACGTGAAGTGATCGATGTGATGTCGAATTTAAGTATCGAGTTGGAAGAAGGCGAAATTTTAGCGATTGTCGGCTCGAGTGGTTCTGGGAAAAGTTTATTGGCACATGCGATGTTAAATATCCTTCCGGAAAACGCGAAAACGAGCGGGCAAATCTTTTATGAAGGTAAGCCGTTAACAGATGTAGAGTTGACGGCATTACGTGGAAAAGAGCTTGCGTTTATTCCACAATCTGTCAACTTTTTAGATCCACTTATGCAAGTTGGAAAACAAGTTCGGCAATCTTCTAGAAACGGCAATGCAGTCGAAAAACAACGTAGCGTTTTTGAATGTTATCATCTTGGAAAAGAAGTTGAAAAGCTGTATCCATTTCAACTTTCTGGTGGGATGGCACGCCGAACTTTATTGTCCACAGCTGCGGTTAGTGATGCGAAAATTATTATTGCGGATGAACCGACACCTGGATTAGACGAAGTTGTGATTCAGGAAGCTTTGCGAAATTTTAGAGAGTTTGCGGATGAAAATCGTGCAGTCATGCTGATTACGCATGATATTGGCGCGGCTTTAACAATCGCGGATAAAATCGCGGTATTTTACGCGGGAACGGTTGTGGAAATTGCCCCCGTTGGCGATTTTTCCGGCAAAGGTGAAAAATTACGCCATCCATATACAAAAGCTTTATGGCGTGCATTGCCACAAAATGAATTTACGCCAATTCCAGGTGCACAGCCCCATTTAAGCGATTTGCCAAAAGGTTGTTTATTTGCGCCAAGATGTCCACTGATGACGGAAGCTTGTACGGTGGAAAGACCAAGAGTTCGTGAGTTAAGGGATGGAAAGGTGCGATGTATTCATGCGACTTGAAGCAAAAGGCATTGGGTTTAAGTATGAAAAAGGACCTTGGCTTTTTCGCGATGTCAATTTTCACGTTGAAGCAGGAGAAGTCGTTGGAATTACGGGGGCAAGTGGACGCGGAAAAACAACTTTTTGTAGAATTTTAGCTGGTTTTGAGCGAGCGCTAGAAGGAGAAATTTTACTCGATGGCCAAAAGATTTTACCGAAAGGAATGCATCCCGTTCAACTTGTTTTACAACATCCAGAACAAGCCGTCAATCCACGTTGGAAAATGAGGAAAGTGCTTGAAGAAAGCGGCACGTTCGATGAAAACATACAACGTTTATTAGGCATTGAAAAAGAATGGCTTTCCCGTTGGCCGGGTGAATTATCCGGCGGCGAGTTACAAAGATTTTGCGTAGCACGCGCCATTTCAGCAAGTCCAAAATTTTTAATTGCCGATGAAATGACAACGATGTTAGACGCGATTACCCAAGCACAAATTTGGCAAGCTGTTTTGGAAACAGCAAAAGAACGAAATATGGGCATCATCGTCGTCAGTCATGAACGAAAACTGATGGAAAGATTATGCGATCGTATTGTAGAGTTGTAAAGTGAAACTTCAATCAGTGGGGGGGGGGCTTCATCCCCCACTGATTGTTAGTTGAACCAATCGGGCTTTTACGGACAGTTGATCTCCCACTTATCTTTAGCGTTTTTGCTTGAATCTTGAAGTGGGAGTCTTACTGTCCGTTATTGCGGGATAAAAACAGCCGTCCAAGTTGGTTTTGGGCGATTTTTTTGGTTGGTGGAGAGTTTGGAATCGTTCAATTGATTGAGGGGAGTTGTTCTTTTTATGGTAAAGTAGATTGTAGATAGGGGATTTGTTTGATGATTGGGGAGGTTTTAAGATGAAGTATGTAGTTGGTATGTATATTGTTATGGCTATAATGGTAGCCGTAAATTTGATTAGTGAATTTATTCTTAAAGGCGAGTACTGGGCAATTGGTAGTTGGGCTATAGTTATGCTTTTCCTCTTGGGAGGTGTCCTTTTTGCTAATGCAAGATACTATTTGTCGAGAAAGTAAGTACCGCAAAAGGGCACAATTCTCTTATAAGTGATTGGTGCTTTATCAAGATTGGATAAGTTATTTGTAAAGAATTTCGTAAACTATGAAGGTTCTATGGTAATATTAAATCAGTTTTAATCTGGAGTGGTAGAAGAAGGGCAGTGATGGGATGGAAAGAAGTCAAAAAATCGGGGTACTTATTGCTATACTCTGCGGTTTATCTCTTATGTTTTCAAGCGTAATTTATAATAGCGGGGCAAGTGGTTTAATCATTGGTACCTATGCGGTTATTATGTTTGTTGTATTGTCTGCATTAGTTGTAAAAATGATTCTACAATTAAATGGTAAGAAGAGTATGAATGAATCAGGGCATTAAAACTTTACTTATTCATCAACAAGATGCTCCATTTTGAGTTTTTAAAAGAAGTACTGAAAGGAATCACGCGTGCGTTAAGTGCACATCTCTTTCAGAAAACTTTTTTAGACGAAAAGAAAACCACCCAACGCCGTCGTAAGCAAAAGGGTGGTTCTCGTAAGAAAAAGTAATATTCAATAATCGACAACCACCGCCTGTACGGCCAAGGCTGCAAGAAGGAAGAGTTAGCCGCTCTTTCTTCTTTTATTATCTATACCCATTCTAACTGAAATATATACTAAATTCAAGGTGAAGAGAAGTTATTCAGAGAACTTCCCTTTCGGATGATATGGAAGAATAATTATATGACATTAGTGAGAAAAAGCATCCTTCAGGGTGCTTTTTCTGTTCCCGTAAATAATATGCTGCCTCTGTCGATTATGTAAGTGACAGGGGACGATATTATTGAAGATGAAACAACTATTTTAATAAAAACTGCTAATCATGCATCTTTTTTTGAAGATGAAATCTCTAATAGGTAGGACGGTGAAAAAGATGTGGGTAAATGATAAGAAAGTCAAAAAAGCAATTGGAGGAGATCAGGAAGCACTTCTATTTTTAATTAAGCAAGAAAAAGAAAAGCTTTACCGAACTGCTTATAGCTATGTCAGAAATGAAGCGGATGCTTTAGACATATTTCAAAAAACAGTGCTCATTGCAATTGAATCAATTCATCAATTAAGGGAACCTAAATATTTTTCAACATGGTTAATGAGAATTTGTATCAATGCATCGATCAGGGTACTAAAAGAACAAAAGAAAGTCATTTTAATGAATGAGCCAAATCGTAATTCATTTTCGTTGGATACAGAAAAATCTGCGGAAAAATTAGATTTACTCGATGCAATTTTTAAGTTAGATGAAAAATATAAGACCATTCTCATTTTACGATATTACGAAGATTTAACTTTCCAGCAAATCGCTGAGTTGCTGGACGAACCAATTGGCACAGTTAAATCAAAAGGAAAAAGGGCATTATCGAAAATTAAACATTTACTAAAGGGAGTGTATGTAGATGAGAGGGCAAAATGATTTCAAAAAAGCGTTAGATGAAATTCCTGTTCCAACCGATAAACTAGATGCAATTTTGACAGATACCTTTAAGAAAAAGACTAAAAAATTCACTTTAAAACGATGGGTGAAATATAGCGCGGCTGTAGCGATTCTGTCATTGGGTATGATCACGAGTGCTAATCTATCTCCTGCGTTCGCTAATTTCATCACACAAATTCCAATTATGGGGCATGCTTTTGAATACTTTATTTTACAGGAAGATTATTATGAAGCCTATGGGGATATTAGTACAGATATTGGCATGTCAGCGGAAAGTAATGGGGTTGAATTGTTGATTGAGCAAGCATTTTTTGATGGGAATACCGTAACGCTTTCATATGTACTGCGGACAGAGAAGAAATTTGATACGTCACCAACTTTCGGTAATGTACCAACTGTTGAAGGTAGTTGGAATAATGCGGGGTATGAAGCGGAATATATAGAAGGCATAGGCTATGTCGGGATGATGACTGTATTAAATTGGGGAAATACAAAAGACAAGGTAAATGTTGTTTGGAAACCAAAATCGATTACCTTCGATGATCAGACGATTGATGGAGATTGGAAATTTGCCTTTTCTTTGGATAAATTGGAAGGAACGCAGATAGAAATTAATGAACAAGTAAGTAAAGATGGTGTTACTGTGAAATTAATTGATGCGATCAAAACAGATGTCAATTTAACGATCAAATATATGCAAGAAATTCTTCCATCTGTTCTGGATGAATGGAGTGCCGTGGAAGCAGAGTTATCTGCAATTGATAATTTAGGAAATGAATATGAAGTTCCATATAACGGCGGTGTGGTAACCGAAGATGCGATTACGAACGAAGATTTTAGATGGAATGCCACAATCCACGGCTTAAATCCAGATGCAACGTCGATTACATTCTATCCATTCGCTCATCTGAGCAAAATCGGAACAGAATCAATTCGAATTGATTTCGATCCGATTGTTGTTGAACTGAAATAAATTAGGGTGTTTATAGGAGATTGAACGTTATATGGAAATAAGTGAATGACTGGGAAGGGTTTTTGAAGAGAATATTAAATAAGTGATTGTCATAAAGTATAATCAAAAAACGCACAGACTATAATGCTGTGCGTTTTTGCTTGTCGTGTTTTATTGTTGGGAATTCTTCTACAATCGCGCCCGATTGTGGGCTTCCTAAGTAATGATGAAATATTTATCTTTGTTTATATATTTCATTTTTGAGTTGTCGAATTAAGTACAAGCAATGAAGTACCAATTCTTGCTCATTCTTTGCTTTTTCACTATCTTTGCCATTACATCTTCATCTGTTGGCTCGACGCCATTTGGGGAATAAACATATCCAGAAAAATTATCAAGCACTCCTCGACTAGTGAAAAATAGTAATTTATCATTCATCTTCATCACTTCTTTTCCGTCTGATAAAGATGAACTGCGATATTCTTCTGGTATACGGAAAAGACTGCCACGTGTATTTGTGGTCTCTATTTCCCCATTTATTATTGAATTCACAATGTTTTCCCTATCCTCGAGGTTAAAAGAGAATTCGGCTTTCCGAAGTAGAGGAGAGAAGGGTTGGTAAATCAATAAAAAGATAAGCAAGAGATTTAGCACTAAAGGAAATAGATTTCTCTTTAGTTGTCTATTCTTCAATGAATATACAACTATAAAAATCAAGACAAGTATTGCTCCAACAAGTGGTATCAGATACAAAGGGATACTTAAGAAAAGCCAAATCAAAAATCCGAAAAAAAAGTGGCTTACAGCTTGTCCAATAAGATAAAGACTAAATAACACACTTAATATAACGATAATCCACTTATTTCTAGAAATCATACTACACCTCCAATAATTAAAGTTCCAAATGTTTTGACGACTTAAATTATTAGAGGTTGCATTTGTATTATTTAAAGTGGTCATTTTACTGAAAAAGGAGAAAATCCTTGTTAAAGAATTGCGCCCGATTATTTAATCTGAAAAATTATCAAACAAATATTCTAAAGCTTCTTTTCCTTCTACATCTCCTACACTCTTAAATCTTTCAACAACAATATCGTCATGTTCAGCAGCAAACTCAACTTCCCATCTTTCACCTGGTACTGAAATATCAACCCTGATATATTCATCTCTTGTTTTATCTAAAGTATAATAAATTTTATTACGTTCTAGTTTTTCTAAAAACCCAATAAAACTTTTCATTGCTACACCTCTTTCATTCCTCAAAATAGCCCGATTCTGGTACAGCGTTGTCCCACAAACGCACCCGTTTGTGAAGGGGCAAGACATTTAACTTTTAGCTTTCTTATTGGATTTAGATATCCGTTCCACAAAAATAAAAACAAAAAATGCAATGACAGTAAGTCCAATATTTTCACCCCAACGAATTTCTGGTCGGAATAACCACTGTAAAGCCGTTAGAAATACGATAAAAATTAAACAATAAGTTAGTGCTCTTTTAAACATATATTCATCCCTCTCTGTTTCAAAATAATGGCCCGATTGAATGACAACCCTTATGCTGTTATCGCGCCCGATTGCTTAACAAAAAATTCATATTACTTACTTTTATAATCAATCTTTTTATTCCTGATAATGCCCCAAATCACTAATACAATGAGAAAAATAAATAGTAATGTAAATATAATGCCGTGACCCATTTCTTGATTAGAATAACTTCGATAAGCATAGAAAACCATTGCTACTGAATTTATAAATAATCCTAGAAGTATCAATGGGTGGATTTTAATTTTAGGCAACCAAACCTCCCCCTTTCTTCCGCAAAATGGCCCTATTGTTGAAGAATCTCAAATCCTTATGCCAGAATTTTATCCAGTTCTTCCAACAGAAAACAAGGGTATAAAAATCTCGTTAGAAGAGGTGGAATTTATCGAAAAGTTTTTAAGTTATTTCATTTAATTTTATCTCAGGAATATCTTCATTAATAATCTTTTTGACAAAGTCACCTATTTCTTCTTTAAACAATCCTTTTTGATACACATTGGTTTTTTTATAATAAAGTTTTCATCGTCTCCCATATCAAAGGATGATAAATATGTAGACATTTCACTTACAAACATCTTCGTATGAAGAGTTATATCTTTAAAATCCTTATTTTCATCTTCAATTAAATATATATAATTCATTTGTTTGTTATTACGAATATCTGAATACATAACTAGGTAACCTAAGACTTCAGTTGAACGATCATCCCAGGATTCATTAAAATTTCGTATGTCGTTTTTACCAAGAATAAAGAAGAACTCTAAATGTTGAGTTCTGACTAGCCTAGTAAATGAGTAAGTTTCAAAATTGTTCATTTTAAATTCTTTATTATCAAACATACTAACTCCTCTTTCTAGCTTCCGTATTTTTTTAAAAATGAAATAATTTAAAGCGCCGGTTAATTAAAAAATTTCGGTTTAAGGTTCTTGAAAGCCAATTGTGCCTATTAAGAAAACAGGAAGATAAAAAAAGTAATGCCAAAATATTTATCAGAATAAAACCTGCTCTTGTATCTTTTTTTATATACCTGTGCTTCGAACCCTATGAACTGTCATACATAGCGCACGCAGGAGTATAGATGAGATAGTTTCAGAAAACATGGTTTCCTCATTCCTATCTTCCGTTATAAAGTTGAAACTTAAATCATAAATTCCCTGTGTTTTCATGCCGAAAGCATTTATCACAGAACTTGTCGCGCTGGCCCGTTTGTTGAATAAACTAATTTATACTTAGTTATAGCATATTAACTTTGAAATATAGCCCAATTCAAGCGCAGTACATATCACGATCTCACCCAATAATCTAATAAGTGGGTGAGTATATTCTATCTGTATCAGTATCAATCACAAATTCGACAGGCATATCGCTATCATAAGGAATTTCTACGTAGTTGGAGATTCTACAAAACACGTTCGGCAGATCTTTAATATCATAAGAAAATTCTTTTGCCTGCAGATAGATATCCTTTAATTCGTGCTGGCTAAGTTTTTTGCCAGTAAGCAGAACTTGATGAACGTATCCGTCAATTTCAATAATCAATATTATTGGCGTTAGTCCTTGTATATTCTTCAATAATTGCCTGTTTCAATTGGTGTAGAAGCTTTTCAGTGAAAGCACTTGGTTTCCCACCATCAATATTTGCCATACCAATGGAAAAATTAATTTGTATTTTTCGTTCATTACGTGTAATTACCTTCATTCATAACGCCTCTCATGTTCATAAACCAACGTGAAATTCATTAAATATACTAGATAAAGACATACAGCTTATGCAATAAATCATTGGAATCGATTACTGCTTAAAAAACATACTCAAGCACTACAAATAACATAGTTCCGACTAAAAATATTATCCAACTAAAATCAATAAACTTATTTCCAGTTTTAATATCAAGTTGCTTTTTTGAAGAAAGTGTTTCAATCAAAGCATATATGCCACCCAATAAGAAAAAAATTAGCACATTCAATTGATCAAAAAAATGTAGTACAAAAATTAAAATACAAAATATTAAAGTACGAATAAAGGGCAGTTTGAAAATATATGCGCTATCTCTCATAAAGGCCTCCTTCGCTGTATCAAGTTTTAATTATGCCTACTTGTAAAGTATACTTATTGCTCTTGCTTAATTAATTTAAAAATCTGTAACCAACCAGGAATTACTAAAAAAAGCAGTAGAATAAAGCCTCCTGCTGCAAGTATCTTAGCGGCAATTGTAGTTTTTACAAAAAAAGTATTTAGGCTGAACATTAACATACATGAAAGTAATAATGCTGCGATGATACTTCCCATTAAGTCATTTCGCTTCATAAAAACCACCTTTCTTATTACTTGGAATTTGCAAAAAATCCTTTAATACCTATCTATTTTATCATGAAAAGAGCTATCTTTCCTTCGATTAGTTTAATTATTTAGAAATCCTTTTACAGCTTTATTTCAACGAATTCAAAGTACGATTCATCAAAGCGATAATAACAAAAACAGGGACATCAATTCATATTTGAATCATGTCCCCATTTGGTATGTTAAATTATTTTTTCTGTTTTTGTTTCGGTTGTGGTTTGATCATTAAGCCGAGTTCATGCTTCTCTTTATTCAGCGCTTTATAAAGCGAAACCATCATTAAAATAATGACGAAGGAGAAAGGCAAGGCCGCAATAATTAATGCATTTTGTAATGCATCAAGTCCTCCTGTTGATAGAAGGATCATTGCAATGGCAGATTGTGCAACACCCCAAGTCAATTTCACCATATTCGGTGGATAAAGTGAACCGAATGATGTTTGCATTCCGAGCACGAATGTTGCAGAGTCAGCAGATGTGATGAAGAACACACTAACAAGTAATACTGCAATAATCGATAAAATCATCGATAATGGTAAATCATTAAAGACAGCAAATAATGTTTCTTCTGTTAAGAATCCAGTTAAATCAGTTCCACCCATTTGTACGTCCATTGCAGTCGCACCGAAAGCGGAGAACCAGAAGAAACTAATGAGTGCTGGTAGTAAAAGTACGCCTGTTAAAAATTCGCGAATCGTTCTTCCGCGAGAAACCCTTGCGATAAACACCCCGACGAATGGTGACCAAGAAATCCACCAAGCCCAGTAGAAAATCGTCCATCCATCTAACCAAGATCGTAAATCTTTATCGACAGGTGATGCGTTAAAGCTCATTTGAATAATATTTTGTAAGTAAGAACCAATTGTGTTTGTAAACGTATTGAAAATCAATAAAGTTGGCCCAAGTACAACAACTAAAATAAGTAGTGCCGCCGCTAAAATCATATTGATATTCGATAAGTATTTAATCCCTTTACTTAAGCCACTCCAAGCTGAAATGGTAAATAAAATTGTTACGACAATAATAATCACAACTTGTACTGGAAAACTAATTGGCACATCGAATAAATAAGCAAGTCCGCCGTTAATTTGAATGGCACCAAATCCGAGTGTTGTGGCAACCCCGACAACTGTCGCGAAGACCGCTAAAACGTTAATAAAAGTACCAATCGGGCCATTTACTTTATCACCGAGAATTGGTCTTAAAGTTGAAGAAACAAGTCCAGGTGCGCCTTGACGGAATTGGAAGTAAGCAAGTGCCATCGCGACAACACCATAAATTGCCCATGCATGAATGCCCCAGTGGAAAAATGTGTAACGCATCGACTCTCTAAATGCTTCTTGACTTTCAGGTTCTGCCGTTGCTGTACTGATAGCAAAATGTGAAAGTGGCTCCGCTGCTCCCCAGAAAACCAGCCCAATCCCCATGCCGGCAGAAAACAACATTGCGAACCAGCTGACATAAGAATATTCGGGTCTTTCATTTGGTTTACCAAGTCTAATTTGCCCAACTGGACTGATGATAAAGTATAAGCAAAAAAGAACAATTGCGGATACAACGAGTAGATAGTACCAACCAAAAGAAGATGTAATAAATGCTTGCATATTGCCTGTAATTGATTGGAAGCTATCGGGTGCGAGTGCTCCGTAACCTACAGCAACTATTACAATTGCTAATGTAATCCAAAAAACATTTGATATTTTTCTCATAATTCCTCCGTTCTTATTGATCAATTATTTTAGATTTTTTTGGGTGAAAATCGCTTTTTTAAGAATTACTCTTTATGTTCCCCATAACAGACCATCTTAAACTGTAACAATTGTAACGAAAAAATCAATAAAAACGGTTTGAACTGAATGAATCGAAAGAGTATGATATTTTGGATTTTGGGGATGAAGTGTTATTTTCATGCTTTCAAGTAGTTTTCCGCGATTTAATATACAAGCTTATTTTGAGCCAATTGTTGCTAAAAGATGTATGGCAATATTATTTTAGTTCATCCGTTGTTCCGTGATATAATTTGCTAAAAGGGGTGATACCATGTTAGGAGCAATTGAAGCAGGTGGAACAAAATTTATTTGTGCCGTGGGAACAAGTGAAGGTGAGTTAATCGAGCGAGTCCAGATTGATACAAATACACCAGAAGAAACGATGCCAAAGGTGATTCGTTTTTTTAAGAAGCACTCGATTACTGCAATTGGTATCGGATCATTTGGTCCAATCGACATTCAAAAAACAAGCCCGACTTACGGACAAATTACATCGACACCGAAAAAAGGTTGGAGAAATTATCCATTTGTACAAACGATGCAAGAAGCTTTTCAAGTGCCAATTGAATTTAATACAGACGTTAACGGCGCTGCGCTTGGTGAATTAATGCACGGAGCGGCACAAGGTTTGGACAGTTGTTTATATGTGACTGTTGGAACTGGGATTGGCGGCGGCGCAATTGTACGCGGTCAATTGGTACAAGGATTAAGCCATCCTGAAATGGGGCATGTCCCGGTTCAGAGGCATCCTGAAGATACATACAAAGGGAAATGCCCTTATCACGGGGATTGTGTGGAAGGAATGGCTGCAGGTCCTGCGATTGAAGAAAGATGGGGAATTTCTGGGAAAGAATTGTCGAATCGTCCCGAAGTATGGGAATTAGAGGCTTATTATTTAGCCCAAGCATTGGTGCAATATATTTTAATTTTATCGCCTGAAAAAATTATTTTAGGCGGCGGCGTTATGAAACAACCGACCTTATTACCACTTGTTCGTAATGAAGTGCAACGTCGTTTAAATGGTTATGTAGAAATTGCAGACATTACTGAGAATATCGATCAGTATATTGTTTCGCCCAAATTACAAGATGATGCAGGAATTGTCGGTGCACTCATGTTGGCAAAGCAAGCGTTGGAAAAAGAGCTATAAATTGAAAAAGGCGTGTCCCAAAAGTCGAAAAATCGAAACTTTTGGGACACGCCCTTCGTTTTTGTATGCGTGGAAATGATGCATTCTTTTACTATTTAGGATTCGTGCCCGGTAAAGAAAGTTCAAGAAGCAGTAGAATGCAAAAAATAAATGCATAAACAATCGGGAGGCGTCCAATCGCAATGCGATTGGATAAGCCTCTTTATTGAATTGTATCTAATAACTCATAAGCTTGTTCAACAGTTGTCACTTCAAGTAAGTCGTTTCTAAACTGATCGTCCATTAATTTACGTGAAAGCATTTGTAGAATCTTCAAATGATCGTCTCCAGCACTTTCTTCAGGAACTGCAATCATAAAGATGATTTTAGCAGGTGTGCCGTCTAAACTATTCCAATCGACACCGTCTTTATGAAGACCGAATACGACTGCTGGTTGTTTGACTGCAGATGATTTCCCGTGCGGAATGGCAATATTTGCCCCAATTCCAGTTGAACTTTGTGCTTCACGTGCGAAAATGGCTTCTTTAAACGTTTCTTTAGCTGAAAGTAGACCATTGACATCAAGTTTTTGAATCATTTCACCGATGACTTCATCGCGAGTTGTGCCTTGTAATTGAATATCCATTAATTGTTCATTGGTAATATCCGTTAATTTTTTAATTTCAGGTTCTTCTTGAACAGTTGAAGAAGTCTCTTCATTCATTTCAGGTTCATCATTTACTGGCGCGTCGTTTGCTGCCGCAAGTTCTGGTCCAATATTGACGTCTTTCTTCAAGAAATTCACGAGGAAAGCAGTGATTAATACACCAATAATGACAGCTACGAAAAACATGAGAACTTGATCAACGGCACCAAGTACAGCAACGATTGGTCCACCATGTGCGACTCGGTTACCAACGCCGCCTAACATTGCAATGACTGAACCCACCATTGAACCAACCATAATACTAGGAATGACACGTAGTGGATCTTGTGCGGCAAAGGGAATTGCCCCTTCTGTAATCCCGAAAAGCCCCATTGTAAAGGATGCTTTCCCAGTTTCAAGTTGCGTTTTATCATATTTTCTCTTATTTAAAAATGTAGCAAGTCCCATACCAATCGGTGGAATACAGATTGCTACAGCGATTGGTCCCATAATGCTATAGTTTCCTTCAGCAATCATTGCTGCGCCGAATAGGAAAGCAACTTTGTTAAAAGGTCCGCCCATATCGAATGAAATCATCGCACCAAGAATGAGTGCCAGTAATATTGAACTAGAACCTTGCATGCCTGCTAACCAGCTCGTTAAAGCTTCAAAAATCCCCGCGACTGGCGCACCGATAATATAGATGAAAGCAAGTGCGACAATTAAAGTCGAGAAAATCGGGATAATAATAATTGGCATAATCGGTTGAACAGCTTTTGGTACTTTAATACTTTTAATTCCAAGTGCAACATATCCTGCTAGAAAACCAGCGATAATCCCGCCGATAAATCCAGCGCCTGCTTCACTGCCGTAAAAACTACCTTGTGTGGCAATTAATCCACCAATAATTCCGGGTGCCAGACCTGGTCTGTCCGCAATACTAACGGCGATGAAACCAGCCAAGATTGGCACCATGAAGGAGAAGGACGCGCCACCAATACTTTCAATTGTTTTCCAAATGGAATCTTCAGGAATGACGATGCCACCTGGTGTTTGTTCGCCGCCTAATGTTAAGGCAAGAGCAATTAATAATCCACCCACCACAATAAATGGAATCATATACGAAACACCATTCATTAAATGGCGATAAATTGGATTTTGTTTTGACTCTTTTGTATTCTGTGACTGACCCGCTGATTTACTGCCAGCTTTATAAACAGGAACTTCATCGTTCTCAAATAGTTGAATCAATTCTTTTGGACGACGAATACCATCTTGAACTCCTGTCACATATACCTTTTTACCGATAAATCGATCTTTATTGACTGTTTTATCTGCTGCAATAATAATTCCATCAGCTTCTTCGATATCTTTTGCAGTTAATGCATTTTCAACGCCTGTAGATCCTTGTGTTTCAACTTTCATATCAATCCCAAGTTCATTTCCCGCTTTTTGTAAATTTTCCGCGGCCATATACGTATGGGCAATCCCGACAGGACAAGCTGTGACTGCTAAAATCTTCATCTTTATATCCTCCTTTTTTTAATCGGTTGTTGAATTAACTACAGTATACCCCTGAAAAATGGCAGATATATTTATACTTTTACCGCAACTTACGGTAAAAAAAGATTATTGAAGAGAGCGCTTTCACCTTGTTGAATTCCCGTTTTAGGACTCGTTAAAACATGCTAAAAAGGCTGTTTGATTTTTTTGTTTTGATAATTGTTCCACAAGTTCATGTTGACTACTTAAAAAAGATAATTCATTGAATAACGCTTTAATCGTTTGTGGGTCTTCATTTGTAACCGCCAATAAAAAGACGAGTGATACTTTTTCCTGTCCCCATTCTATCGGTGTTTTAAATGCCGCAACCGCAATCCCAGATTTTAAAATTCCAGATGGATTACCATGTGGAATCGCAATCGAAGAACCAATCGAAGTAGCTGAAGTTCTTTCGCGCGACAACGCATCATGAATATATTGTTCTTCAACAAAACCATTTTCATACAATGATTTTGCCAGCATTTCAACGACTTCATAACGATGTGCAAACGCTGACTGTAAGAAAATCGAATCGGGGTGAATGAAATGAAGCAAGGTTGAATAGTTTCGAGTTGCAATCTGTTGCTTATGATTTTGCTGAATAAAACTGTACAGCTTTTCTTGATCATTCATATCAAATAAAGGAGAAATGATTAAAAAAGGAACTTCAGAAATGGTCAAATCAACTGTAGAAATAATAAAGTACAGTTTCTGCGAGTTTATTCACAAGTAAATAGCGCTCATCATTTGTTAATAAAACTTTTATCAATTCATATTGTCTTTCGTTCAATGAACCTCCCCCACTTAAAACATCCTGTTTTTGAAGTGGAGGTTTCCTACTACATTGTCCAAATGCCTTCGACAAAGTCTATGGGTGACATAGGCTTTTTGTATGGATACACAGAAGTACGGCTAGACAACTTCGGTAGGCAACAGTGAATGGCTTCACTGGGCCGGAACAAGCCTTCTACTACTTTTTGCGCATTACGCAAGCCGTAGATACTTTGTTTTGTCTAATGAGAAATCGAGTGGTTTGATTTCTCCGTAATACGTTTTGGCAAAAAAGTTCGCGGCCCCGTGAATATCTCGGTGCTGCTGATAGCCACAACGACAGATATACATTCTCGATGACGTTTTTTTACGTCTCGCACAACAAGGACATTGCCTGGTCGTGTAACTTTCATCATATTTTTTGATTTTAATTCCTTCTGCGTTTAGTTTGTACGTCAAAAATTCGTACACCTTCCCAAAAGACCAATTCGAAAGCTTTTGATTCGTTGTACGACGTCTTACTTTTTTCTTTTTTCTGCGCGAAGTATTCCGTTGAACACCGTCAACGTCTCCAAATGCCACTTCTTTCACTTCATTTTCAAGACACCATTCTACAAATTTTTTCGTTGTTTTATGCAAGCCATCTTGTAGTTGTTTTGCGCTTTTCGACAATACATATTGTTTTGCACGATTGTATTTTTTCCATTGTT